>JAATVP010000164.1 GCA_014523625.1 Nitrososphaerales archaeon TH5896 | reverse complement strand
TATGCTGGGTCTTCATTTGTAATCAGTGCTAGAAGCGCTGCTCGAATTTCCTTCCCATTTGCTGCTTGCCTGAAGTAAGTGGCATTGTTTGTATTGTCTATTGAATGCGAGATCTCATCTAACCTGGGCAATGGATGCATAATTGAAACATCAGCTTTTGATTTGTCAAGTGTAGCTTGGTCAATTGTATACGTACCCTTTACTTTTTCATACTCTTGTATGTCTGGAAAGCGTTCTTTCTGGATCCTGGTTACATATATGACATCTAGGGTTGACAAAAGATCTTCAGGTAAATCACTGTACTCCTGGATCTTTAATCTATTCTCCACGCCGTATATTGACTCCTTTCGTATGCTAAGGGTGGGGGGCGATATCAGTCGAATATCTACGTCGTAGTTAGCAAGTCCATAGACCAAGGAATAAATCGTTCTCCCATATTTTAGGTCACCAATAATTCCTATTTGAAGGCCATCAATTCTCCCCTTCTCTTTATATATTGTATATAGATCAAGCATGGCCTGAGTAGGATGTTCCTCGCTTCCGCTCCCTGCATTGATAACTGGATTCCTTGACAGTTCGCTAGCAAACCTACCTGAACCATCCAATGGATGTCTTAGTACGAGTACATCACAGTACAAGTCCATGATTCGAATCGTATCTGACAAGCTTTCTCCTTTTTCAATTGATGAAGATTTAGGATCCGCTATACCAATCGAGCTGCCCCCAATTGAAGAGATTGCGGCCTCAAAGCTCATTCTTGTTCTTGTGCTTGGTTCGTAGTAAATTGAACCAAGGGTTCGTCCCTTACCTAATTCGCTTCTTTCAGATCTAGATAGGGTAGATATCTTATCAGTAAAACTGAAGAGAAATTCTAGTTCGTCCCTACTGAAATCTCTTATTGAAACAACATCCCTATCATAATAATGATTTGTGGCCAATTTCGTAAATCTTGATCAGATATTCTAATACTATATATTTATTATTTTGAATGGTACCCTTTCAAGGGTCTATGTCTGTACTGAAAGTAGCTTTCCCCTAGGCTACTTTATGATATGGATTTGATTTCTCTTCCCAATAGGTTCATATGATGAAATGGCACATCGAATTTCTAATAGTTGGGAATTTACAAGTACGATATTTACAAGAGTCCTAATCTAGGGTTATTCAGTCGGGCGAACAATACCACTCTCATCCTACCTTTTGGTTTCGCCGAAACTAAGATGACTAAATTGAGGAGTTACCTAGAGGTCGAAAATGTAATATTTACGTCGATTGGAGGAACCAGGCTCATTGGGGCAATGGCCGTCATGAACAACAAAGGTATATTGTTGTCGTCATTTTCGTCGGACGAGGAGATTGAAGTTATGAAGCGATTGACCGGGCTTAACGTAGAGAGGCTATCTAGCAGGTTTACTGCCGTAGGGAACCTGGTTTTAGCCAATGATAAGGGTGCATTAGTTTCTCCTATATTCAAAGGTGAGATTGACAAGCAGGTCCAGGACGTTCTTGGAGTACCCGTAATTACCTGTACTGTTGCAGGATATTACCAGATCGGTTCAATGATTGTTGCAACTGATACTGGCGCAGCTGTACACCCCAAGGCATCAGAGGAAGAAATGGCTACTATCACAAAGACTCTAAAGGTCGAGACCGAGCCAGTCACAGTTAACGGCGGTATTCCATACCTGTCATCGGGATTGCTCGCTAACAGCAAATCCGTTATCGCTGGTAGTTTGACGAGTGGACCAGAGTTGATCATGATTAGTAGAGCTTTCAAGGTTTAGAATCTATAGGATTTACGGTGAACAGATAAACAAGCACACTAGTATCGACTGGCAAATCGATATTTCTTAGCCTCGACAGAAATATTTCTGTAAGTACATATCAAAATTGTCTGATTGAAAAATAAAGAAACTGTATAACTCAAATCATACCTGAAATTCGGAAAATGGGAAAGCCAGCGATTCCAAAGCTCTATTGCATAAACTTGAACAAGCTGCACTATTAAGAACAAAATTTTAACGATATCTGTAGATATAGGCTGGTTTTGACAACAATAACGTATATAATAACAAAATAGAGATAATATTGACGATGTCTGACAACGGAGTAGAGCCTAAAGAAGAACGATCTCCATTTACAAGTACATGGGCTATTGAATGGAAGGACAAGATTAGTCATGTTGTCAACACACAAAAAGAAAATGAGTACCCTCAGGCCTTAAGTTTGTTTAATGAACTAACTAGTTCGGGAAAGGAGGTAGTACTTTACGAAATACGTACGCCCATTGCCGATCCTTCCGCTCAACCAAAAAAAATCCCCATTTTGAATAGCGCAAAGGCAAAGAAAAGAGCATCCAGTGGAGAATCGAAACCACGAACAGCGGGAGTGTCTGAGAGAATTACAAACACAAGCAAATCTGCGAGAACTTCAACTCTGAAGGAGCTCAGGACAAGAATTATTATCCTAGTTGCGGTCATTGCCGTTTTTGTCATTATTCTGTTTCTTATCTCTATTTTTTTTACTAGCAGTGATTTGGCGCATAATTTTTCAGTTTTTACTTTTTCAATTGAATCTTCCGCGCCAGGACTTAACATACCACCACCTGTTCTGGAGTAATGTTGATGATACTTAGGGCTAAAACTGTAGGTTGTTTGAGCCATTCTTTGGCGATTTGCCCTTCCTTTTTAAATACACAAGTTTAATACTACTGGTTAGTTATAGGGGCTATGCCAATAGCATACGTATTACTCAACTGTGAACTCGGCCATGAAGCAGATATTATTAACGAACTGAAAAAACTGCCAGGAGTCAATGATGTGGAAGGATGTTATGGAGTTTACGATATGATCGTTAGAATAAGTTCGGATTCGATGGACAAGCTAAAGGAGACAATTACATGGCACATCCGAAAGATAGACAAGATAAAGTCGACTTTAACATTAATAGTTATAGAAGGTCAGGGGAATAATTAGTATTGAAGCGAATTAAATATTTATGAGATTATGAGTCACTTACCAATTCAGTAGGGTAACTTATCTGGTCCCATTGCACTAAGTTAACCAAATTTCAAGACTCAAGTAATGTTGGTCGGCTAATTCCCTTTCGTCGTTAGCGCGTAGCGTGCATAGTCACCCTATATTGTGTTCTGTTCGGTCTGGCTTTCGATTTCATTTATTATCCCCCTTAAAATATTCTAGTTCAAAATAAGGTCCGTTAGATATACTCATTACTTGATATCTTGGAAAGCCTGTGAAATTTGCGATTTTACCGCTTCCAACTCCTTACCGTTGGATATAAGAAAAACATTTTCTGGTTTGCCTCTTCCACACTTCACGACTATTGCGAGTCCGTCGTCTTTTGGTTGAACATCAAGGAACGCCCTAAAGTTTAGCGTCTTCGCGTAAACTATTCGATGTGGACGTACTTCCTCTATAACCATGTTGCCAAGCGACTTTACGAACCGTCTTAGCTCTAACAGCATCTCTCTGATATCGCCTCGTAAACTTGTCAGATGATCTTCAAATTGCAGGCCAGTCTTATTATTACCGAAGCCGAATTCACTCATTGGAACCAATATGAGAAAACCCCTTATTAATTAAGAAGGCAAACGCAGTCTTGATATTTCGCCAGGCCGTCGCAGGCTTTTCAACATTTCGGATATTGAACTATAATGAAATTTTTGGATATGCATCTGATAGGCAAAGACAGACTCTGATCATGCGTAACTTTTTGTGAGCAATTCAAAGATTATCTTCAATATGTATCATGAACGGAATGAACAAATTTCAACCTTCAACAAACATAACATCTGCTGGATATTACTAACGTAAAAGACCAGAGTTGCGAATCAAATAAATTTGTATTTACATTTTGACCTTTAAGTAATCAAGATAAAATAAGTTAGCTTATCGAGGTCTAATTCCAAAGGGCGAGACGTTCTTTAAGAGGAGCAAAGTGTCTTTCTATCTCATCAAAGCGTTCATAAAAATTATCGGTGCGACGAAGGTTTTCAAAGGAAGAATCCGTCTTAATCTTCTTCAAGACCCCGCTCACTTCATCAATCGTTACGCCATGCTTAATATCATATTCTATCTGTTTTATGCAATTAGCTATGGTCCCGTACCTGCGATGTTGCCTTTTCTCCCACGTTGAGGCCGTTTCCGATATTCCAGTTAAGTACTTTACAATTGTCTTTTCCATGTGTTCAATATGCCAATCCTTCATCGGAAAGCTATTCTGAGTCAAAAGATCCATCATATATACCTCTGCCTGACTTATAAGCTAAGCCATACTCAAATAGAAAGCTTGTTCTGTTATTTTTAAGATGTATTTGGGAGATTGTAAAATTTCGTCGGCAAATTCATACGCTCATATATCACCTATCCTCGTTCATCCAGGAGGCAGATGTCATTCTATTATTTCCCTTATCTTGACTATATGAAATTTGATTTGAAATGGGAAAGGTATAGACTATCATCCAAAACATCATAGAAATTTATTTATCGCATATCAAAAGAAATCCAAATCCAAACTCTTGTGTGATCCATAGTAAGAACACAACACCTAGATTATCCCGGTCGTCTTTCTTAGATACTTCTCGAAACTTTGTAAGGCCGTTATCTGTTCTTCGGATTGAACTGAGCCTGGCCTCAAAACTCTGATATTATTGATGGCATCCAGAGCTGAGAGATTGGGGTCTTGTTTCATAATGTATGCTGCAAGAATGGTTCCGGTCCTTCCTTTTCCAGCTGCGCAATGCACCAAAACTGGTTTCGCCTCGTTAATGTGCTGATCAATATAGTTGACTGTTGTTTCTAAACTTTCAAGTGATGGAGCACAAAAGTCGTCGACCTTAAGATGCATGTACTCCAGTTTCTCATTGATACCGGCTAACCATGAACTTGGAAGCGGGCTTTCCCTAATTGTGATGATACTTTTGATACCATTCTTTGCTACCCACATAAGTTGAGGCAAATTTACTGGCATGCCGCTGCCAGCTAATTTTTTCTCTATCACCCAGCTGAAATTCGTTGGTCGATTTGCAAATCGTCCGTGGAACCAACGATAAGTATTGCCAATTCTAGTCATGTAGCTGTTTTGAATAATTACCTGCAAGAAGAGAATATATGTCTTTTAAGTCAGCATGTTGGTCCTTCCATGCGAATGCAAATTAACTTTGTGGCACAAGTAAACTAATCCGCTAGCATCTAAGTGTGCAAGGGTTAAATACCGCAGTGGGGAGTTCAGTTGGACAGTGTCAAATGGTGGCGAACTTGATTCAACATGATTTCTCAGGCAAAATAGTTCTGATCACGGGAGGCTCAGGTGCAATAGGGAGTCGGTTATTGAACTTTTTTTCGTCCTACGGTGCTACGACCGTAGGAACTTACCGAGATGAAATGAGTATCGATATCACTCTCTCAAAACCTGAAGGAATAGATCTCTTTCGATGCAATACCATGGAGGACGCCGATGTGACTTCTCTCGTTAATACAATCGCCAAGAAACACGGTCGAATAGATATTCTAGTAAATACTGTAGGGGGATATCTCGGTGGTAAGAGTGTAGTCGACCTTGAAGAGGAAGAATGGAACAAGATGTTTGGCTTAAATCTGCTATCGGCGTTCCTAATCACCAAGCATGTTTTACCGCTGATGCTTAGATCTGGTTATGGTAAGGTGGTCCATATTTCTTCGTACACAGGGGTATCTGCTCAAGGTTTGGATTCAGCTTATGCCTCATCGAAAGCCGGTCTGATAAGATTTGTGGAATCCGTTTCAAAAGAAGTGAAGGATTACAACATTACAGTCAACTGTGTATTACCTTTGATTATCGATACAAAATCAAACAGAAAAATGATGCCTGATGCCAATTTCAAACACTGGGTGAAGATAGATGAGGTAGTGAAGATCATAGCATTCCTAAGCTCTGATGACTCTCGGGCAATGACCGGTTCAGCAGTACCAGTGCTCAAATCAACCTAGTTTGGCAAATATTAACAGAATTGGGAACTAGAAAAGTGAACGGATTAGCTCAAAAAAGAAATGATTCTTCCAACTAGATCATTTTCTCGGGACCTAGTTGTTTCCAGGAGTGCAACTCCATCTAATGTAGCAGAAAAATATTCTCTGTAATACATCCGCATTTTTCTCTTTAATGTCCTTTCTACCAGACTATATTCCATAAGGTCGGTTATCAACTGAGAAACAATCAAGGGATTAAGTTCGGTTTGACTTGAAATCTTGTTCTCTGATTTTGAGCTACCTTTAACGCAAAGAAGTATTTGAAGATGCCACTTTGTCAGACGTGGATCGTTGCGATCAAAGGTCCTCGCATTCAACTCTATGCATTTAAAATAACCTAGGTCGATTATTAATGTAACTGTTGAACCTTGCAATAAAGGTACTATTCTGTCACTGCTCTCATTGCGACCTGAGAGTAGGCTCGATCTCACAAATTACACAATTAAGCAATAGGAATTGTCCCTCCCTCGAATAGGTTTCACCATATCAGGTGATCACATGATATCCCAACATAAAATAACATTAATTGGGAATTGTTTGGATAGGAAGAGGTGGACAGTTCTTCGGACCCTGCAGAATATTGGCAAAATAGGCTCACAGCAAACTATAGCCTAGATGGGACAGGATTCCAAACCCTTGGTCAGCAGTACAACAAATGGATGTATAGAATAAGGAAAGTTATCGTAAAAAGAGTGGTCAAAGGGTCAATTTCTGAACTTAATGCTAGGGATGTGTTTGATATTGGATCAGGTACTGGGTTTTACATAGATATGTGGAAAGAACTGGGCGTTACTAGAGTCAGCGGGAGTGACATTACCGACGTGGCAGTGTTGAAACTAAGACAGAACTACCCTACCTATGAATTCTTTAAGCTTGATATTGGACAAGATGCACTGCCAGATCATCTCTCCGCCCGGAGATTTGATATCATCTCTGCATTTGATGTATTATTCCATATAACCGACGATGCTCGATATCGGAAAGCAATACTGAATATTAATCGGCTTTTGAATGAAGGTGGAATATTTTTATTTTCTGAGAATTTTCTTCATCGTGATGCGCTGAGATCTCAACATCAGGTGAGTCGTCCGCTTGTTTCAATCGAAAGGATTCTTCAGGGGAGCGGATTTAGAATATTAGATAGAATTCCCATGTTTGTAATCATGAACGCACCAGTGGATACCAACAGTAGGATACTTCCCTCAACCTGGAAATTCATTAGAACTACCGCAAAGAAAGGGAAGTTTGCTTCGAATGCCACCGGCTGTATGCTTTATCCTCTAGAATTGGTTCTTACTAGGATAGCCAAGGAGGGACCATCTACTGAATTGATGATCTGCAAAAAACTTCCAGGGTATTCAAGCGAATAGTGAATAGTAACATTAGCCCGGAGCAAGTGTTGGACATTCAGGTTTCTCTATTTGGCATTCTAACATTTGGACTATATGTGGACGATTAAACGACTTCGTATGGATTCATCGACCATGGTTAATGCTCTTCCGATACCAAAAGAAAAGCAGTATTCCTCCAATTGCTATTCCAAATAGAGAATACACATAGGAGTTGGTAACGACAAAGCAGTTCCATTCAAGCACTCTTAGGGAAGGATCCGTTAGGCTCTGTCCCTCTTGACTGAGAACAGACAGACATCTAAAACCCTCAGAATTCAAGTCCGATGCCAAGACCGAAAAAACTGCAATAAAGAATATTCCGTAGTAGAAGTAATTGTCTCCCCATAAGGGCCTCATCGAAAGCGGAAATACAGCGCAGAATTTTTAAAGTGAAAACTTGAGGCATTTGATGTCTTAAAAAAATGCTTGTAAAGATATTTCGTCAACAAATAGGAGGCTTCTAATGAAACCATGGTCATTAAAGTCATATCATTTCCTCATCCTCACTTTGTCTACATCGATCCTAAAGCATCCCACTAAAGAATCTTAGTGTACATTAGACGTAAAAATATTTATAATGTATTGCTCCGGCACAGTACGTGCTTAGTAAAACAACTTCATTCTCAACGTACGTACTAATAGCAATAACTCTAGGAGCATTAGGGCTCCAAGTAGTGCCTTTAAACCAAATACACGCAACAGTGGCTAGCGGATCGGCAGCCGCAGCCGCAACAGCAGCCGGTAATGCAGCAGCCGCAGCAGCAGCAGCTGCAGGAGCGTCAGCGGCCGCAGCTGCAGCCTCAGGCAGTGCCGCTTCAGCAGCAGCAGCATCTGCGGGAGGAAGTTCAGCAGCCGTAGCCGCTGCAGCAGCTGGTAGCGCAGCCGCAGCCGCAGCAGCCTCATCGGGAGGCGATGCAGCAGCCGCAGCAGCAGCTGGTAGCGCAGCCGCAGCCGCAGCAGCTGGAGGCTCAGCAGCAGCCGCAGCAGCAGCTGGTGGTGCAGCCGCAGCCGCAGCCGCTTCTGGAGGAGAGGCCGCCGCAGCAGCAGCATCAGCAGCAGCGACTGACAATGGTGCGGCCGCAGCAGCAGCCGCAGCAGCAGGTGCAGGCGCCGCAGCAGGAGCAGCAGCAGCAGCGGCAGCCGGACAGGCAGCCGCAGCCGCAGCAGCTTCTGGTGCCTCAGGTGCAGCAGCTGCAGCCGCAGGCAGTGCAGCAGCAGCAGCCGCAGCAACTGGAGGGGGTGCAGCCGCAGCAGCGGCAGCAGGAAACGCAGCCGCAGCAGCAGCCGCAGCAGCATCCGGTGGTGGTGCAGCCGCAGCAGCGGCAGCAGGTGGTGGTGGTGCAGCAGCAGCCGCAGCAGCCGCCAGTCAGGCAGCAGCAGCAGCCGCAGCCGCAGCAGGCGGTGGTGCAGCAGCAGCCGCAGCAGCAGGAGCTGCAGCAGCAGCAGCCGCAGCAGGCGGTGGTGCCGCAGCAGCAGCCGCAGCTGGTGGTGGTGCAGCAGCAGCAGCAGCCGCAGCAGGCGGTGGCGGTGCAGCAGCAGCCGCAGCAGGCGGTGGCGGTGCAGCAGCCGCAGCCGCAGCAGCAGGAAGTGCAGCAGCCGCAGCCGCAGCAGCAGCCGGTGGCTCAACAGCAGCAGCAGCAGCCGCAGCCGGAGGTGGCGCAGCAGGTGCAGCCGCAGCAGCGGCAGGTGCAGCAGCAGCCGCAGCAGCAGCCGGAGGTGGTGCAGCCGCAGCCGCAGCAGCAGGCAGTGCAGCAGCCGCAGCCGCAGCAGCAGCAGCTGGTGGTGCAGCCGCAGCAGCCGCAGCATCAGCAAGTGGCGGTGCAGCAGCCGCAGCAGCAGCAGCAGGAAGTGCAGCAGCCGCAGCAGCTAGTGGTAGTGGTGCAGCCGCAGCAGCAGCAGCAGGAAGTGCAGCTGCAGCAGCAGCAGCAGCAAGTGGTGGCGGTGGTGCAGCAGCCGCAGCAGCAGCAGCTGGACAAGCAGCCGCAGCAGCCGCAGCAGCAGCCGGTGGCTCAGCCGCAGCAGCAGCAGCGGCGGGAGCAGCAGCTTCAGCCGCAGCAGGTGGCAGTTCAGCTGCAGCAGCAGCAGCTGGTAGTGGCGCAGCCGCAGCAGCCGCAGCAGGTGGTGGTGGTGCAGCCGCAGCAGCAGCAGCAGCAGGCAGTGCAGCCGCAGCAGCAGCAGCAGCCGGTGGTGGTGGTCAAGCCGCAGCAGCAGCAGCAGCTGCAGCATCCGGTAGTGGTGCAGCAGCAGGTGCAGCAGCAGGTGACGCAGCGGCAGCAGCCGCAGCTGCCGGAGGAGGTGCAGCAGCCGCAGCCGCAGCAGCATCAGCAGCCGCAGCAGCAGCCTCATCTACAGCAAGTGACGCAGCGGCAGCAGCAGCAGCCGCAGCAGCAGCCGGTGAAGATCCAGCGGCAGCAGCAGCAGCAGCAGCTGGGCAGGCAGCCGCAGCCGCAGCTGCAGCCGGTGACGCAGCAGCAGCAGCAGCAGCAGCGGGTGAAGATCCAGCGGCAGCAGCAGCAGCAGCAGCTGAACAGGCTGGAGGTTCAGCCGCAGCCGCAGCAGCCGCAGGTAAGGCAGCAGCCGCAGCAGCAGCAGCAGGATCAGCAGCTGGTGCGGATCCGGCAGCAGCAGCAGCAGCAGCAGGAGCAGCAGGAGCAGCAGCAGCCGGTGGTGCGGAACCTGAAAAAGTCATAGAAACCGGCGCTGCTGCAGCTGGAGTCGCACAGAACCTTGCGGCTCCGGAAGGCGGTGCAGCAGCTCCAGAAGGTGGTGCAGAACAACAACTACAGCGATTAGCAGCTCCAGAAGGTGGTGCAGCAGCTCCAGAAGGTGGTGCAGCAGCTCCAGAAGGTGGTGCAGCAGCTCCAGAAGGTGGTGCAGCAGCTCCAGAAGGTGGTGCAGCAGCT
>JAATVP010000163.1 GCA_014523625.1 Nitrososphaerales archaeon TH5896 | reverse complement strand
TAGTTAATTCAATAATAGCGCAGCTAAATCAAGAAAGACAGAACAAATATGAGGAATTTGTAAAATTCGTGAAGGGCGATCTTTCTGCAAGAACTACCAATTTTTTCAATAGGACGACAAACGTAATGGCTTGATTGTCATGCATGAAGCGAGCTCAATACAGCATCGAATATGGAATGTGGAATTTGGGATCGACTGTGAACATGAACGACAACACTCAAAGTCCAAACTTGAAGATTGCCCCTGGAATTACTATATTGTTGGTTTTAAAATTTCGTCATTCGACGTGGCAATGAATATAATATTATCCGCCATAGAACACATAGGCCTATAAGGAATATATAGGACATGTTTCAAATGATTTGATATGTCAGAATCCACTCGAGAGGATAACGATAATACTAAAACAAGCGATTTAACTACAACCGACGAGCCTCTGATACAGACCAATTTGAATGCAGAAGCTACTGAACCCCAATCCAATCAAAGTGAATCTTTTCTTCATCAAGATGAAATACAAATGGCTCTTAAGGAATTCACTCAAAAATTAGAGACTAACGATAGATCGATAAAACGAATTGAAGAAAGTATGGCGGCATTGTATGATAAATTGGAGAGAACTCCTAAAACGGAGGAATTGAAGGTCTCATCAAAGAAGAAATCGAATAAGAAGAAGGGGAAGAAGCTAGACAAGAAGGGTAAGAAGCTAGACAAGAAGGGTAAGAAGGAGAAGAAGTTAGACAAGAAGGGGAAGAAGAAAAGTGGGAAAATGAAGAGTGGCAAGAAAACTAAACTAGCAAGAGCTATAACAAGCCCAGAAAAAAAGAAAACTAGACAGACAAAGTTAAAGGATAAGAAAGGGAGAATGAAGAATGCAGGTTCGAAAAAGTGATACGTGGAATTGCTTGACTGGCCGCGTTACCTACTAAATGGATCTGTATTTAATAAGGCACGGACAATCTGGTTCTGGAAAAAATATTGGACTTGGTTTAAGTCCAAATGGGACGAACAAGAAAACTCTGACTGCAGAAGGTGTTATTGAAATCGAGCGCACAGGTAACGCACTCAAGACCCTGAATATAATACCTGACGCGATAATCACAAGTCCACTTGAACATGCACGTCAAAGTGCTGAAATAGTTGGTAGCATTCTTTCTGCCAATAATCGAGGTACAGATAGGAAACCTAAAAAGAAGAAGAAATTAAGAAGCGTCCAAGTTTGGAACGACCTAGCTCCAGAAGGAGAAAGAGCCCTTGTCTATAAAAACCTCGCAAAATTCAAGTACGATTCTAAGATACTTGTCGTAGGCCATGAACCTTTCTTGACAAGAATGGCGGCAGATATTGTATCTTCGTCATCATCACTAAATACTCATAGAGGCGTTAGACGTTCTGGACTGTACATTAACCCAAATTTGGGAGATGGCAGAAGCAAACATCGTAGGAGCATTGTGCTAAAGAGATCTGGATTGGCAAGAATAAGCATTACTTCTATGAATCCGAAATTAAAAGGTGAGTTGCGGTGGCTACTTACTCCTATGTTACTAAAGGGGATATCATTAATTAAGACAAGTAAAAAGAAGAAGGGAAAGAAATATCAAAAGATATTCCAATATCCTCCTATCACATCCTCAACTGATTTTAAGACAACCTCTAAGACCAAATCGACTGTATCAGCAATTAATCAATAGGATTGTTCAAGAGAAATAGTACTAAAAGGAAGTTTTGTAGGGATACATGCTGGTTCTATAAGGCGCGCAAAAGTAGACACATTTCCAGCTATTATGAAAATGGATCCAAGAGGTGTGTCGAATGTGATATCTTCTTACAATGGGATGGTGCAAGATGTCCTTGCTGTGATCATGTCCTTCGCGCCAAACCGCACAACAACCAATCGAAGGGGAGAATGCTTGAAGCAGTATTCCGGATTTGATCTATCCCCTCATTTTATTTCTATCTTAATCTAAGTGGGCAAGAGAAGTCTTTCGAAATGAGCCTCCTGCATTCTATATCAATCATATTCGGAGTATCATTAAACGTGAAATAATAGTGAAGTAGTAAGCGAATAATGGTCATCGAGTAGGATGTGATTGTCGAGATGTCGATTCTGGCAGGTATAATCTACTTTTCAGTATATCTGGAGCATTGGGCGTACAGTAGATCTCAGAACTCTTTCAGAGTTTACAAAGATCATATTCTTGGATGAAATACTATAATAGCGAATTGGAAAACATTAAAAGAAATCATTTTGATGAGAAGGTGTTGAAGGAATTATTAGATGATGTAAAAAAATCAATTGAGAATTCGACAAAGAAATTAAAAGAGGTAGGACCGGGAAAAAACTAGGCCAACTACTCGGACAGCTGCACTTTGTTCAGTTGAATAGTGTTCACATAGAGTTGACTGGGGACTTGATTATCTATGATATTCCGAGAATCATGTCTCAATAAAGATATCAACTAGTTTTTAAAAGTATTTTACAGCTGGTGGATGATGATAGTGCATTATTGCGAAGATTAGATTCATTTAGATCATTTAAGCATATAAGCATATATGATTCAGTATAGTCAAAATAGGATATGATATTATACTTAGCTTGAATCACACCAATAGTTGGTTACCATGCATATTTGTAAACCAGAATATCGTGATCTTGTTGTTTGTAACAATTGTCAATGGCTAGTATCCTTGCTTGAGGATACATACAATTTTTCTCGATGCCCGCAATGTCACAGGAATACCATTGAAACAATTCCTGTTGATGATAATGAAAGGTGTAGCTTAAGTATTGATAAAAGGCGAGGACTTGAAATCGAATTTGAAATAGAAAAGGGCACTATTGATTACAAATGATATCAATCTCATTTCTCCTCTCTTTTTGATCAGGCAGCATCCTGAATCAGATAGACTATGCCACCTATTTTTGGTTCAGAATTGAGACGGGAATTACACTTAGTAACTAATTATGCCAATTAGGGGGGCTATTAGACTGATTATTTGGCTGTACTATCTGTTTCCCAAATAGCGAAGCCATTATTCGCTGTATCTATACAGATGGCAAAATAACCCAGACCAGGAACTGCTGTTTTTGGCATTTTAACTTGTCCTCCCAATTGTGCTACCCTGGCTGAATACTCATCAACTGACGTGACATCAACATAATTCGTAATTCCCTGCTGTTCTGGCATTTGTCTTTTCATCATCCCGCCAGTAAGCGCCTTATTTCCTTTGTCGTCCATGGTGGTTATCATCAAATACTCTGGTCCGCCTGGTAGATTCTCCGACCAGGCCATTTTTCTATATTCCAACCAAACAGGTCAATATAGAATTTTTTAGATCGGTCAATATCATCGGCAGGAATCTCAAAATGTACTATTGTTGGCATATCTCTTAGCAATATAGATGCAGAGTACCTAAAAAGTACTCTGTTAAAATGTAGCAGATTGTGCGTTATTCAAAATTGCGTGACTTTCACGACAAGAACGCATAAGCTCAAATTATGGCTATTTACATTAAGCTTTCAAATCATGCTAATTCTAAAGCCTATCGCCAACATTGGTATCCTTAAAGAGAGGAGCTAAATGAAAACACTTCTTCTTCTTCGTCATGCTAAATCTAGTTGGAAGTTTCCTGATCTGACCGATCATGACCGCCCACTGAACCGACGAGGTAAGCGAGATGCGCCAAGAATGGGAAGAACTTTAAAGGAAAGAGAATTAGTTCCAGATCTTGTTATCAGCTCTACAGCCACTCGTGCAATGGATACAGCTTCAGCTGTTGCAAAACACAGTGGGTACAAAGGTAAAAGGATTAAATTTGAATCATTATATGCTGCTGGGCCTCCTGCTTACCTAGCAGTACTCCAAGAAGTTGCTGATAATTACCACCGAGTCTTGATAGTGGGGCATAATCCTGGCGTGGAGGAGTTGATTGAAATGCTCACTGGGGAAATACACATAATTCCGACTTGCACGCTAGCTCAAATAAAATTTGATATAGAAAAATGGTCTACTGTACTACGTCGGCGCACTGATCGAGGCAGACTGGTTGAGATATTTAAGCCCGATGAATCAGAATAGGTGACTTGAGCATGACAAGAAGAAGGAGAGCAAGCATCGGATATTCTTGTGAGTTTGTGCCAAACGCCTTTCGAGGCTAGAACAATAGCCTAGCACTTCTGGAGGCGTAATTTTAGGACCATGAATGTAACTCCAAAATTCTCGGAAAGATTGTGGGAGTGGCGATTATTTAGCAATATACTCCATAAAAGCCTCTTAAACGTGATACAAGAGTTACCCGTGAAATTCGATCGCCCTACCAAAATGACTGATAATTATGTGTGGACCCCTGACTGTAACTTGAATATTAAGTTGCGGGAACAAGACCTAAAAATAAAAGAACTAATAGGTTTTCAACCTTGTAAAATGGATAATGCCTTGGGTACTACCACATATGCTGAGCAATGGACAACAGAGGTCTATAGCTTTCCAATCCCCACTTTGCTTATGAAAAGAATTGGTAAGGGATTAGGCATAAGAAACCCCCCCTAGATCTTTGCCTTTGGTAGAAAACAAGGAACAATTTATTGAGTTAGTTCAATCTCATTCAAATTCAGTTAGGATATTATCGATATTTAAGCAAAGGGAGCAGCATCTGCTTCCAATTGAGAACGACCCCAAAGACAAATGCGACAAGAGAGTAGGAGAATTAGTGACAGTAGAAATTTCGCATTTGGCAAGTCCTGAAAATGTTTCTACTTTATCTATAGAACATTCCTGTATCGATATGATAATGGCTGCAATAGCAAGCATAATGCGAGATGTGGATAAGCAGATTTACAGAGGCATGATATTCATGAATTACCTACAAGCAGTGAAAATATGGGGACTAGGTAAAAAAATATTTGACTAGTTGAAATTAGTCCTCATTCTATTAGATTGAATTACTCTAAATTTTGAAGCTATCACTTATATCTTGTTCAGTTGTTTTACTTTAGAATACAATTATTTGGTTTCCTATAGGTTCCCATCCAGTCCTGGTATAGAGCCTCCGTGGCTAATTTATGTTGTAATAGAGATACCTAAGGGTAGTGGTGTAAAGTACGAGGTCGACACCAAGAACGAAATCCTATATGCAGACCGGATACTTCCGACCTCGGTAGTATATCCTTGCAATTATGGATTTATTCCTAACACATTGGAACGCAACAGCGACGATCCAGTAGATGTCTTTGTCATCGAAAACGAATCATTATTTCCATATTCGGTAATCTCTGCACGTCCTCTTGGAGTAATAATGACCAAGGATCAGGATGGAGATGACAATAAAATAATAGCAGTTCCTGATAATCGAGTTGATCCAGAGTTTTCCCATCTCACGACTATTTCAGATGTCCCAATCCAATTTAGAAAGAAATTGGAATATTTTGTGAACCACCACAAGGATTTGGAAGAAGGAAAATTCGTTCAGCTTACCGGATGGGGAGGTAAAGATTTGGCCGCTAAGATGATTCAAAAATCTATAGACAGATATCAAAAGAAGCTGAAAAAGAAGACTTCACCAAACTAGGTTTCATTTGGATTCAAAATTCTGTTTTATTTTGCCTAAGCTGG
>JAATVP010000162.1 GCA_014523625.1 Nitrososphaerales archaeon TH5896 | reverse complement strand
GTGTATATGTGGCTTGCTGCCATCCATAGGCGATGCAAGAAGGTTTACTGAAAAATTTGTCACCTTGCCATTATTGACGCTCAGATTCCATTCACCTGTCAGGATGACCTTAAAAGCATTCGTAATGTTGAAGTCGGGTTCACGAACAGTGATTACTAGAGAACTTATTTGGCCTATTGCAGAGAAGGTTGTCGTGGCTTGAGCCTTTGTCGAATCTGTACTAGAGTCTGATCGATTCGTCTCATTTTCTATTTGCCCACTCGCCGCCGTAGGCCAAGCAGTACCGATAATCAAAAAACCTGTTAAATAGCATACAAACATTACAATGCTAATCCCCGAAACTAATAGTAATGCTGCCGTCAAAGTAATCGCTATTCTTTATCGGTCATTATTAATTCCTTTCCCTAAAGAAACCCTATTTGATCCATGATGATGCAATCTGAATTAAAGTAGACCATAAAGTAGATGCAGTTGACTTGGTATCCAAAACTGGACTAGTGAGGTCGGGGTTGGGCAAACGCCCCCTCTAGTGACATCATCTTCAGGCCTGTTGGGCTGGCTGATATTATATTCTCTCCCTCTCCTAAATCAGTCACATTCCCTCCCGTCACATTCGCTTGGCTAGTTTCAGTTCCATTGGCTGGAACTCTCAATACATCTCCAAATGGATTGGCTGTAAGTCTTAATATGTCTCCAAATGTTTGTCCATTATCTGTTGATATCCTAGCAACAGGTACCATTGCTGTCTGATTTCTTTCCCACCAGTACACGATTACATTTCCACCTTCAGCGGACATGTCTATGTGTATTGAATCAGCATTATTAGTATTGCTTAGATTGTTTATGGGACTAAATATGGCACCACCATCCGTTGATGCTCTAAAGCCTACTTCAAAATTTGAGTTTACTGTTCCTTCGTTGGTGGACCATGTCACATACACGTTATCACCTGATATGGCGACGCGTCCTGCGAGAAAACATATTATATTGCCGCTTGGCTGAGCAGACACCATCATCGTATCAGGCAATAGCAGGGATGATGCTCCAGAAGTCATCGTAGCAGCATCTCCTCCGTCTGCTGTATCTGCTGTCTGACCAGATACCATCATCGTATCAGGCAATAGCAGGGATGATGTTACTAGAGAGTGCTTCATTCGTTGAAGCAAGTTACTAGAGATGCACCTGTTGTTTTAACAAACTCAATTAGTCTACCACATCCCATAGCCCTATGATAATTTCGTTTTCTATTTTATACAGGTCTGCAGATTTAATGTTCACTGGTTTGTATGTTGGCGGCATTCCATGAAATTCTCCTTTATGCTTCCCTAACCCATTAAGGAATGCCACTACAAGATGGACAACTGTATATTCTACGGTCGTATGCACGTCAGGAACGCCTTAAAGAAGTCACTTAGTGTCAGTGCTACTGCCGTAATCGGAGCATGGCTTATTCCAACATGTATAGAATGGGTAAAATCAAGGAAGCAAGTTTCGAGGTTAAATTCCTATCATAAAGACATGACTTCTCTCTTCAAAGATGGCAATTTGGATCTTCAAGACATCACCGGAGTGGATTTACTGTATAGTAATATCGCCGACGAATATTCTAAGGGTAAATTAAGCAATGAGCAATACATCAATCTGAAAAATGAAATTTCAGTGCTATATGAGGAAATATACAGGACACATATTGATTCATTTCAGAATTCACCAGATTTTGATGCAAATAGTGTCGATAGGATAAGGGATGAGATAACAGACGCGTACTCAAAAGGCAAGATAACTGAATTACACTACGATCTCTTAAATGAAAGGCTTTCGAAGATGACTTCAAAGAATGATACTCAAAATAGTGTATAACTTCTACTGAATTTGTGGCGCGCGTGGAAATTCATAATAGTAGAGATATCTTGTAAGATGATCCGAAAGAACCGATTCTCTAAAATGACTTGATTATGCGACCTTATAAGAAAAATATCCCTTAAAACCACATTGCAAAGTTTTTCATCTGCTATGTCAGAATCAGGCACATTGACTTCATATACCCTCATAGTTTTGATTTCCAATATTAGAGTCGTCATCTACTACCAGATCAAGTTCAAAAATAATCGTTCTAATTGGCTTATCGAAAATGAATTAAAAAGTTTAGAATTATCGATCTTCTGTATTGTTACTTTGCACTGTGAAATGAAAATCTCCCCTAGTCTAAAGAATCCCGTAGTTAACATCAAAAGGGTTTCGAGTCCCACTCCCGAAAACCATCCCACCTAGATGACCTACTTTTTCAGATGAATCGCAAGTACGACTAATATCACTAGTGATTCTAATCAATTTAAGTTAGTTATAACGCAAACACAATTAACATTTGGTAGAGGATGTCTAAATATGGATTCCTTACTAAAACATGGCGAGCTTTGACCATTTGGATGCAATGTTTTGTTTCTTTTCTCGCGGTGATGGTGGATTAGTACCATCCACCGCGCTCCTATTTCGTGAAATATCAAAATTTAGAGAATCTCAATTTCCTGTTTTTGGTGCGACAAATCCTTTCAGGTCTTCTCCACTTAATACGTCTTCTTCCGGTGGAACATAATCAACGACACCATATCTTCCAGGATATTTCTTCTGTGTCGCAAGCGCTACTACAACAAAGATTATAACAGATATTACTGGAGGTATTAATGTATCAAGTCCCGCCAATTCGACAGGAATGACGAAGTAGAGCAATAGCCTCAAGGATGATCCAATAATAAGTGAAGCCAATGTTGCAGGTGTATTGGCCTTCTTCCAGAATAGACCAAATGTTAGCGGAGCCCAAGCACCAGCAAACACGATATCAAAAGCAAGGATCAGATAAACACCGGGCTGCGGGATCAGGTATGCAAGTACAAACGCAGCTATCATCATAGGGATAGTGAAAATACGTGTCACCATCAACAATTTCTTATCTCCCAATCCTGGGCGTTTCAGTATCCTTTTCAAGATATTTCTTTGAACAATGTTTCTTGACATGACACTGGAAATGGCGAGCAAACCGCCATTTGCAGTCGACATCGACGCACCAAGGACTCCCATGAGCAATGCAACTCCAATAACGAATGGAACATGGTTAATCGCTAGATCAGGATAAGCAGTATAGGGATCCGCCAAATCTGGCAAAAAATATAATGCAACAATCCCCATCATGCTTGTGGGAACGATAGTCAATATCGTTAGTCCTGCTCCCATGAAGGCTCCTCTTCTTGCGGTTTTACCGTCTCTTGCTGCGAACACCCTTTCCATGAAATCCAATGCCACAATGTCTCCTAGTGCCAAGGCCATGATTCCAGCCCAATTAACAAGGGCACCATTGCCCATATCTGTTAGTCCAGATAAATCCAAGTACCCCGGTGGAGCGCTGCCAAGAATAGTATCAAAGCTGACGCCCGCAAAGCCTCCTGCAAAGAATAGAAATGCAGCCCAAAATGCAACTATTGCTAAATATATTTGAAAAATGTCTGTGTAAGCTGAGGAGAATAGGCCCCCTGCATATGTATAAATCAAGACGATTATAGCTCCAATTAACATTGCCCATATGAAGTCGATATGTAAAACGACCGACAAGATGTATCCGGTTGCCGCAAAATTGCCTGCTACCAATACTACGAAGCTTATCATCATAAGGACTCCGGAAATGCCTTCACTTGCATTTCCAAATCTCCTGAAGTAGAAATCGGGCAATGTAAGCATTGACATTTTATTAAGTTTTTTTGCATAGAATATTGCCGTTAAGATGAGGCATGCAGCAAGTCCGATTGGAATTGCAGCTCCTGACCAGAATCCAAATTGATAAACCAGCGACACGTTTCCAAGTGAAGAATTACCATCGATGGCTTGAGCAGCGAGCATTGTACCCACGAAGAAAAGCGGCAAGCTCTTGCCAGCGATCATAAACCGCTTGCTACTTTTCTTTACAAGCTTCGAGGTTAGAGTTCCAACAATAACGGAAAGCGCCAAAAATGCGATGACCCCAATCGCATATCCGTCTACCAAAGTGATACCTCCAAGGTTAATTTTGCATAAGGTACGTTACCACTAGTCGTACTAGTAGGAACAATGCTACCGAATTGCACATTGGATTCTAAACTCGAAATTATATAAATTTTAGGCTAAATAATGTAAATTACGGATACGAGAGTGAACTACCATTCGTATACTACATGTGAACGGCTGATAAAAAGTAATTATTGGATATATGTGTCTTAATTTATCAAAATCTGAATAGTAAGCGACTGAAACACAAAATCTTCGATTGCTTATTGGGGTGAGCTCTTTTTATCAAGTTATCCGTGATAGCATTTGTTCGTTAGACAAGCCTTATATAGTTCAAATCAGACACGTGGAGGATACATGGATCCCCGCACTGAGCAGCTATTCGGTGACGGATTTAGCAGAAATCAAGAGGACGAGAGTCGTCGGTATAACCTCCTGGCAGCAGCATTGATCTCAAATCTAGTTAAAAATTCACTTGGTCCTTGTGGATTGGAAAAGGTGTACATCGATATTATGGGAGAGATCACAATGACAAAAGATAGTTCAGCAATATTGAGAAAACTTGATGTAGAACATCCTGCAGCAAAAATTTTGATAGAGGCCGCTAATACAGTAGACAATGAGGTAGGAGACGGTACTACTTCTGTTGTCATCTTATCGGGAGAATTATTATCCAAAGCGCAGGAATTATTGGTCTCTGGAATCGCTCCATCAGTTATAATTGATGGCTATCTTAAGGGCTTAGAATTTTCACTTCAAACTCTTAGTCGAATTTCCGTATCCTCAACTAGTATACACAGAGATGTAATGAGTAAGCTGGCCAAGACTTGTCTTCAAACTAGGTCTATCTCCGGTATAGTAGTTAAAGAAAATGCTGGTGCTGCTGATCTAATAGTTGAGGCAGTGTGGAGCATCGCAGATTTGAGGAACAAAACAATTGATGTAGACGATATTAAAATTGAGGAAAAACTGGGTAACTCCGCTGATACTACTCTATTAAGGGGCACAGTGGTTGACAAAACCTTTGAAGCTTCACTCAGGGTCAAACAGATTGAAAACGCCAAAATACTCTTGACTAACGAAGAACTCGACAGAAGCAGGACCCGGACTAGTGCTGAATTAAATATATCATCATTTGATCAATTAGAGAAATATTACAAATCTGAATATGAACTACTCGATTTAAAGGTACAGAATATTATTGATTCTGGTGCAAATTTCGTGATTTCTCAGAAGGGGATAAATAAAATTGTTTTACAGCGCTTGTCAAGAGCAGATGTTCTCACTCTTCATAGAGTTAAAGAAAATGACATGCTGTGGTTGGAGAAATCAACAGGTGCAAGTGTTGTTAAAGATTTGAATGGAACAATACCTCCTAGTACCTTAGGATACGCAGGAAAAGTATATGAAAAATTGGTTGGTGATGACAAGATGGTCTTTATTGACGAATGTAAAAATCCTAAATCAGTGACTCTCATGTTGAGGGCCAATTCAAAAAGAGTACTCGATGAGTACCACCGTTCAGCCTTGGATGGATTTGCTGTTCTAAGAAACTATATCATATCACCTCGAATTGTTGGAGGAGCTGGTGCTACTGAAATGAAAGTCGCAACTATCATTAGAGATAAATCAAGACAAGAAAAAGGCCGCGTTCAGCTTGTGCTTCAGAAGTTTGCTGAAGCAATAGAGGAACTACCAATCACCCTTGCTAGAAATGCCGGAATGAATACCGTCAACACGATAATACAATTGAGATCTAAACATATGCCTGCCAATGGGAAGATTAGGTGGTTTGGAATTGATTCAAAAAGCAGAAAGGTAAAGAATATCATTTCCTCAGTAATTGAACCATCTATAGTAAAGGAACAAGTTCTTAAAACAGCTGTGGAGGTAACCTGCATGTTATTACGCGTCGATGATGTTTTGATGGCCAAACCAAATATGCAAACTCATACACACGCTGGCGGTGTAGAGCATTCTCATCCAGGAGGAGACAAGAAGCATGATCACTATTTCGATCGACTAGGTAAACAACAAAGGCCTATGCATCACTATTATTAATTAGAAAAATAGGCCGTCGTTTTTTTCCTAGTTCTGTATATGCAGCGAGCCAGAGTGGTTTATCAATTGATCCTGTTAAATAGTGGATCCAGTGAATTCCCATTAAGTCATTAGCCAAGCAACTGCACATAGTTCATAGGTTGTGGGAGCATCCAAATAACGCCTATCTAGGAAGCTAGATTCTGCGTAAGTTTAGGTCAATTAGGTGTCAGTATTTCCTCACCGACTAGCTTCGTACCTAGTTGATAAGCGTCGAAGACATCCTTCACAAAGGGTGCTCCATATGGCTCTGATGCTTCACCGAAACTATTTATGAGCTTGTCAACTATTTTTTTGCAGTAGAATCAGGCACAACTGTCATAACCAATAGCCTTGTTACGAATTCAATGATAGTAGTTCTACGAGTTCTGTATGAATGTACCACCTCCGGAGCTGCACTTGGTGTGATCCCTGTACCAAGGACCTCGAAAAAACTGATACCAGCTCTATTCTTCTGGAGTATATCTGTCACTTTCGAACGATGCTCTGAACGGATAAAGACATTCAATTCTTTCATAGTGTTATGTATATGGATGTTATGTATAAAAAATACTTCCTTCGTATATGTATACTACTAATACTAGGGTATAATAAAGCACGAATGAATAGGGAATATTACGAATTTATGCATTCTTAAAACAAAGATTAGATATGTGGCGACCCGAAAAAAATTCTTGGCCATTAAAATGGACTTGTTTCAGTCGCCAGGTGATGACTTTCTGGCTAGGACCCCACTGAAGTGAATCGTTGAGCAGTGAATGTCAGTAGGCTAAAGAGGTTTCATTACGTCTATTAGCCTAGCGTTAGATATGATACCATCTTGTTCTCTAATCGTAAGATCGACCACATATTGAAGGTTATTTAGCATAAAAGTTGTCTGTGCATCCCATTCCTCTCTTTTTTGCTCATTAGGAAGAGAGAATAACGATCTTAGCTTTAAATCCGTAATGTCTCTCCCATACAATGCCTCAATCGCTCCTACTGCTCGAGCTTGAACATCACTTTCATTTCTAACCGCATTCATCGCATATTCCTATAAGAAGCGTAACTATAAAAAAGTATTGATTTATCATTCATCGCATAATGATTGGTCGTCAGTATAGTATTATACAATGCGTAGATTACGTTAGTATATCATTTGACAAATCTCTTCATACTTCTAATTTACGAGTAGCTAATTAATGAGAATTATTGCCGTTTCATCACATTTTAAATGGTTGATCTAGCCTAAAATCAATGAATTCAATGTATAGTATTTAAACGCAATTCACGAGATCTTAACGTATTTTATCAGTATTAATAATCCCCTCTATCTGTTAGTATCTGATTCTAAAACTAGGAACATATAACTTTGTGTAGTCATTTTTCGACGTAACAAGATTCGTAAACTACTTAGAAATGCTTAAAAACATTGTACGTGTCCTAATATTCAGCGATTAGAAGATGGGAATGGAATTCTATGGGGATTCTTACAAGGGTAATGATGAGCCGATATTTGTTGGTATACCTACCTTTCTGAAGTTGCCTTTGCTAAGGTCCCGTCAAGAATTAGAAAAGATAAAACCGGATGTAGCTATAATAGGGGAGCCATTTGATTTTGGCACAACGATACGTCCAGGGGCAAGATATGGACCACGCGCAATACGCGCAGCCTCAACGGTGCCATCTCCTCCATATGAACATTTCAACATTGAGACAGGAGTGGACCCTTTTGGTGTATTTAGAACTGTAGACTATGGTGATGTCGTAGTGTCTCCGGGCGACGTCATTGAATCACACAGAAGAATGACGGATAAGGTTAAGGAGGTCCTCGATATCGACGGGATTCCTGTAATGTTAGGTGGAGATCACTCGATTACTTTCGCTAACGTGAGAGCGTTTGCGAAGAAGTACAAAAACATCGGTATGATCCATATCGACACCCACGCAGATTGCGCCCCTCAGGGACTTTGTGGGTTCAAATATGATCACGGGGCGCATATTAGAAGAATTATGGAGCTAGGTTGTCTAAAGGGCAAAAATTATACCCTTATTGGTCCAAGAGGATACTGGCCTGGACCTGATCTCTATAAGTGGATGGCTGATCAGGATTTCCAGTGGTTTACAATGCTGGATGTAGAAGAAATGGGAATAGATACGATTGCTAAGGAAGCGGCTGATAGAGCAAATGATAACGTCGATGCGGTCTATATAAGTTGGGATATTGACACGTTTGACCCCGCCTACGCGCCCGGTACTGGAGAGCCTGAGCCCAATGGGCTGACTTCAAGAGAGGGCATGAGATTGATGCGATTGTTGTCGACTTCTTTTGATCCAGACAAGTTTGCATTTGATTTAGTCGAGGTAGCACCCAATTATGATGTAAGCGATGTCAACTCCTATAACGGAGGAATCACTTCTGGCTTGGCAAATCGGCTGATTGTCGAACTTTTGGCAGGGCTTTCACTCACAAAGAAAGGAGAAATGGAAGGTAATCCGGTAAGGCCAAAGTTTTATCGTGGGAAAGGACATACATATGATTTTGGAAACGGTCCTAAAGCAGTGCGGCCAAAAAGAAAAAATCGATGATAGATATTAAAGTCAGGGTTCGAGGAGAGGTCGATACTCCTCCAATCGTAAGGGCGCTCCAATTTCCCGACAAGGAGGAGGAATCGATATTTTTCAATGCCATATTATCGATCAAGAAAAAAATTGAGATGGGTCTAAAAATCAATACTAATGAAACGCTTGCCATTTATTGTGCATATTTAATTGAACAGATGAGATCGCACATATCCCCAGATCAAATCGAAAAAGCTGCTCAAAGTATTCTTTCAAGCGACCAAGTGTTAATTGGTGTACCAGAAACTCTGAGAGAAATGAGCTTTGACGTACATGTTGACAATTTTCCAGCACGGCGGATAAAATTCATTGAACCTATGAAGATTAGCAATTACATGATGACTTGAACAAATTGTAACATGGATCACCCAAGTCTTACCCGTCAGTTGCCAAACCAATTGTTAATGAGATTAGAAATTTTTCTGCGGACTTAAACATTGACTTGTTTATCTTTTATCGGCAACATCTTGTAACAGAGAAAAAATTAGAAATAGCATAGGCTATTTGGATAAATTATTACTCAATTTAACAGGCATGATTTCTTAACATGTCAAAGATCTGGATCTTGTGGCAATACAAAGTAACACATTGAATACCTGCAAGTCATATATGGCTTAGACTTAAAATTTTCTATCGCTTTACGATGGAACCTTTTGTTTTTGCAGATGGTAGTTATCAATCTCTATTCTGGATTGCTTTCGGGCTATTTGTAGGGACTGCTTTAGCAATAGATTTAGGTGTAATTGACGGCGTAAGGAGAAGAATATCTTCCAAGAAGTACTCAACAGACAATAACTCACAATTTTTGAGTCATCAAGAGAAAAACAAAAAAACGTTTGAACATGCATTGCGTTGGACGATAATCTGGATTTCGCTAGCCTGCGTATTCGCAGGCCTAATTTTTGTAAGTATGGGATCTGACAAAGCGCTCTTGTTCCTAACAGGGTACGCCATTGAGCAATCATTGAGTGTAGATAATATGTTCGTATTTGTGCTAATATTTTCTTCACTTGGTATCCCATACATTTATCAGCATAAGGTATTGATGCTTGGAATACTAAGTGCAATCGGCCTCAGAATCGCCCTCATTCTCGCAGGGATTTCTCTACTTGAATCATTTCATTGGATGATATACATCTTCGGCGGTCTATTGGTATTCACCGCAATACGAATGCTATTAGCAAAGAAGGAAAAGAAGATAGAAATTGAAAAGAACATAGCAGTAAGAATTTTGAAAAAGTTTATTCCTATCGAATTAAAGGGCAATACCTCAGACAAGTTTCTACATCGGGCATCAGATGGTATATTGTATGCAACCTCAATGCTAATTGCACTAGTAATTATAGAGATGACAGATTTGGTATTTGCACTTGATTCTATTCCTGCAATTCTTGCAATTACTACAGACTCCTTCCTAGTAATAACCTCTAATATATTTGCCATACTGGGCTTGCGGAGCCTGTACTTTCTTCTAGCAGGAATGATAGACAAATTTTACTATCTAAAACCAGGATTGGCTGCGATATTACTTTTCATAGGAATCAAAATGTTAATATCAGAGTTTTACGAAATACCCATACCTACTTCCATAGCTGTTATTTTTGGAATCCTAGGATTAGCGATACTGCTTTCATTTGTTAGAATCAAGTATGTTTTGGTAAAAGAAGGAAAAAGCAGACCAGAAGGAGAAGTTTCACTCAACAAGAACAATAGTGATGAGAATAATACAAACAAGTTTTCAAATTAGTCACACAAGGATTAGAACTCCAATCAGATGTATTCAAGTAATTGATATTCTCCGTAAGGTGTTCAATATGATATTTCACTTACTTACTGGTATATTAAGTATTGATAGTCCAATTTTAGCAGCAAAGTGATCCTTGATGTTATCACCGAAGGTAACTTTCCCTTCTCCCTTTTTGGCAACAAATCCCATTACCGTTGCCTTAAAGTTATGCCTTCGTAACTCATCGAGTATTAAATTTGAAATATCTTTGGTTGCGACAATCGTGTGACAACCGTTCATGGAAGCTGTTGGGTTCATTACGAGAGTTTCGCTTGAGGCTACTCTTGCAATTTCTTCAAACACCATAGGAATATCATTGATTACAAGATGACAATTACTTATTCGCGCAAGCTCCCATAAGCCAAGTATACCATTACTAGCTAAAGGATAAACTGCAATCAGGT
>JAATVP010000014.1 GCA_014523625.1 Nitrososphaerales archaeon TH5896 | reverse complement strand
CCCTCTATATAGTGTACCTCGGAACCTTCATCAGCTATAATTAACGTTCTCTCGAATTGTCCAATATTTTCTGCATTTATTCTGAAATAAGCCTGTAATGGAAGATCAACTTTGACATTAGGAGGGATGTAGATGAAGGATCCTCCTGACCATACAGCACTATTTAATGCAGCAAATTTGTTATCTTCTGGAGGTATCACTTTACCAAAGAATTTTTTCATTAAATCTGGTTGCTCTTTCACAGCAGTATCTGTATCAATGAATATGACACCCTGCTTTTTTAAATCCTCATGCAAATTATGGTACACTACCTCCGATTCATATTGTGCACCTACGCCAGCAAGGAATTTTCTCTCTGCCTCCGGAATCCCCAACTTCTCAAAAGTATTTCTTACAGACTCTGGAACATCATCCCAGTTTTTTTGCTGCTTTTCTGCAGCCTTTGCGTAATAATAGATATTCTGGAAATCAATTTTTGATAAATCTCCACCCCAATTAGGAATGGGCTTGCTCATAAAAACATCATACGAACGTAACCTAAATTGTCTCATCCATTCCGGCTCGTCCTTTAGCCGGCTAATCTCTTCGACTGTTTCTCTAGCAAGTCCTTTCTTGCTTAAATAGACATACTTATTAGTAGAATCTTTAAAGTCATACTTACTGTAATCCATATTTAAATTAGATTTAAGAGTCATATTTGTACAGGTACAATAAACTTATTAAACACGATCAAGCAGCTATTTTACTACTTTTAGAAATAGTTCGCTTGTGACACGCTTGCAAAAACCTTTAGTATGAGTAGTCATAACATTATTATTTCATATTTGAACGAAGTTTGCTTCAGAAATTATGACATTAACACATTATGTTAGCCAATTAAACCGCAGTGCCAATATCTATCACCCTCACATTCAATCGAAAAATAGAACAAACAGACTTGTATATTGTTCTTTCTGCCAGAAATTGAGAAGCAAATCAGACTGTACAAAGTTAAGAATGAGTGATATAATCTAAAAAAAATTGAAATAAGTTTATTTACTTAATAAGTGAAAATAACTTCTAATTGTAATCTAATATTAGCTTAGTACTCGATAGGACATGCACTTTCGGATTGAAACAATCGAATATTACCACTTAGTATCAACTATTCTCTTCATAATAATTTGTTTCAACGCCAGTACATTCCAAATTAAATCTGGCAATTATTAATCTAATCAAAAATCAAACAAACAGACAGCTTCTCATGTCTGAGCTTTCGTCGGAAGCAACTCTTTAGTATCAAAAATTAACGTCCGAGATGATGGTTCAACCTAGGAAGGATAATGAAATGTTTCATTTTCATTCTGATGATAGCTATTTGCTATATTTGGTGGTGGTGTTGATAAATCGTGGTTGTAAGCTGGTATACATCATATTTAAAACGTAAGAATTTAGGTATAAGGATAAATGATTTCATTTCTGCAATTACAACTTTAGGATGCTCTACCTGAGCATGTATGAAGTACATTTTAAATACCATTTAATGATCGTAGATTAAACAGATATTGGATACTGAAATTAATAACAATTCAATGGGACCTAGAAAGAGGAACAAGTCGGTAGACCATCAAAATAAAAGAAAAGGGATAGACACGGAAGAGGTTAAATTATCATATCAACAACAGACCGTACTAAATCTCTACAACTGTGGAATAACTCCAGAGATAATTGCTCTACAATTAGACTCAACCAATGAAGAAGTCATTAGTATCATAAGAAAGGTACTAATTGATGATAAAAGAAAAGCGGAGTCAATCAAGCAGGTTTCTGATTCATCTTCTCTAGGAATGTTTTACCTTGATTTTGTCATAGACACCGAGAGATTAATCAAAGATGCTCAAAAAAGAATGTGGAATGCATTAAAGTTAGAACCAAAGTTCGACATACCATTAGAACAGACACAAGAAATACTTGAAAAATTTTGTGACTCAAAGATCATACTGGCTATTTTACACGTAGATCTAGTCGGTTCGACAAAATTATCAATGACTCTACCTACTGAGAAACTTGCGATTATAGTTCAAGCATTTACCCAGGAAATGTCCATATTGATTTCTGCATATGGAGGACATGTATTCAAATACGTAGGAGATGCAATATTGGCGTTCTTCTTTCTGAGTAATAATAATTTGTATCTGCCGTGTAGTAATGCAGTTAATTGTGCTCGAACTATGATTAGAGTAATGCAAGATGGTATTAATCCAATTTTAAACGACAATGACTATCCTGAAATGGGAGTCCGTGTTGGTATAGACGTAGGGGAAAATGTCGTAGTTCAATATGGTTGGAGTACTAACTCTTATTCACTTATAGAAGAGAATCATGACAATGAAACTGATAGTTATAATGATAAAGATGCTCAATACTATATTGATAACAAGGAGATTGTAAGATCGATAACAGATAATAGCGTTACCATCAAAACCAATCGTATGGTTAGAAAACCTCATCTTGATGTCCTTGGATATACTACAAGTATCGCAGCAAAAATGACAGGATTTGCAACACCTAATCAAATCATGATTGGCCAGTCTGTTTATGAAACACTGGATTCTGTTAATAAGAGCAAATTTAAGAAAGTAAATATAAGTAAGGATGATTGGGATTACCTCAACACTTCCACAGGAAAAGTATATGACATATATGGTGGCAATATTGATGTTGTGCACAAGTAGAGATCTACGTACGACGAATGCTTCATTGTTGTTGTTACATTGTAAATAAAATGCTAATATGAAACTTATGAGTTGCTCTGACGTTCCAAACGGGGGAGGTATTTGTGTGCCCTGAGGAAGTGGAATCTTTTTTTGAATCATTTTTGACCTCTTTTCAGGGTTCAGAGCCCTCATCGATTTTCGACTTGATAAAATCATACAAGTCCAGAACATTTCGGAGTGAACTTCCTCCTATGTTCAACTAGTTCATAGCAGTTCGTATCAGTTCAAAACACCACTTATAGTATTATTATTATGCTCATTCATATGGTTACCATCTTGAATAACATACATTCCATCTTTCCATAGATAGAATTACGTCCTACTTTGTACTCATTAATTGCCCTCTTATTTCACCATCTGGATTCTGCTCGGTATGGAAATTAACATATGTGCTGCCGTTTTTCATTGCTGCTATTAAATCAGGTATTGTTTTTCCTTGCATTGGGCCTTCCAAGTTATTTGCAGCAATTGTGCCATTTTGAAGAACCGCATTTTGAGGAGAATCGAAGCTGAATAGGGTTACTACGACTGGACCGTTTTCTCCTTGAGCTCCACTATGTATATGACCCTTTGTTACTCCTTGAATCCCTGTGGCATTTACAAAATAATAAACTGTTTGATTTAGTGGCAAATCAGGAACCAATATCGCTTCACCTGTTGCTTGTGTATCAACTGGAGGGACTTCCTGTTGACCTGTAAGGTTAGCAGCAAATTCATGGTTTGCGAATACCATCGAAGTACTTGAAATTGATGATATTGCAACTGCACTTCCAAATATTAGAGCTACGGTTAGAATTGCCTTGGTGCTATTTTCAGTTCTCATTCACCTACTATCGATCACTAGGATGTATATATAGATTTTTATATAACACTATAATAAAAGAATTCAATGAATGCTCGAACAGGTATATTAGTGATCGCATTAGAAGTCGTATCTCTAGCGTTAGCTCCAACATTGATTATCAATCAGTCCGCAGATGCGCAATCCTTAAGTTCTAAAGGCTGGTGCGAGAGCCAAGGAAAGTCTATAAATTGGGTAAACGGATGTAAAAATGGCTGGTATGATCATGACCATTGCTGGTCATATGATCCGGACGGCGAGTCGAATGCCTTCTATAATGGATATAAGATTGGTTGGAAAAAAGGTCATTGTAAATAGAATACCATATATCCTTTAACCACCAATCACCATATCTTTTTGTCAGTAGTTCAAGAGTAACAAAGTCCCTAAGCGTGAAAATGATAACACAATACGTGGCTAACTAGTAACGTCCAGTCTCTAACGTCGATTTCCAGGTTGGCAGTTGCATGGCACGTAATATTATCGCTCCACTTACATGTCCTATGATCTTTTGTTAGGCAGGCCAGCGATGACAACGGCCGAGACAGCGGAGACAGTGGAAATATAGACCACTGTACCATCGTCCTTTTGATAAAGATAGATCTAGTGCATGTTCTGAATAAGGGGGTACATATAGATCCAATTATCAAACAGGTTGTGAATCACACAGTACTGAAGAAAGTTGCGAATTACTGATTGAAGGGGAAAAGAGCTATTGTCCTAACAATCCAGATAATGTAGCGTGTGTAGAATTCCAACATAATGCCACTAATAAAGGGAAGGCTGAAACTGGATTATGTGCAGGATCGGGAAATCAAACATGGTATATTATCTGCCCTCACGAATCAAATCCTGAAAAATACTGTCTCAACAATGATGATCCAGCCTTCTGTAAGACCATTGGAAATATCTGCGTAGAAGATTTTGTAAAACAGGAGTATCCATATTCTGAAAAACTACTTCTTTTTCCATCTAGATTGACCTTGATATCGACGAACTGAGGTTCAAGGAAATATTTGAATGTACCAGCGAATAACGCAAAATGACCATTTCCCTTCGCCTGGCCTAAACAAATGTCTATGAGCGCATGTCTTTGTTCTTCATTTGCTTTGTTAGTAATGAAATACTGAGCAGTACCATTTCCTTCGTGAATTGCCTTCGGCCAATACTCTGCGGCGATGAAATCTAGACCGTCAAGCCTGGTCAGTGGTGGTTATTCTTCATTTTCACAATCGCTTGCGTCTCATTCGCAAAGATGAGAAAAAAGAATTACGCTGTTATTTTGTAATGTATTTTTATTGAAATTCAGCCAGTTAGGCGACTATTATCATTACATAACGTTTGACATAATTGTCTTGATCATTCACTTCTAACAGGTTTTCTATTAGCAACTTGAGACTTCTTTTAAGCTTCCGTTTATGCTTTCGACTATATGAAATTGGTTTGCATTATTAGTAAGATTAGCAGTTTTCAGGCTTTCACAATTGAATATGGAATCATTTAATTTAATTAGACTGAGATCAGCATGTGTTAAAATTGGATCACGAAGATCAGCATTTGTTAAATCAACATTAAAAAGATCAGCATGTGTTAAATTGGCGCCAACAAGATTTGCGTCTTTAAGAGATGCATGTGCCAGATTAGCACCAGATAGATCGGTATTGTTAAGATTAGCGTTTGTAAGATCTGCATCGTCAAGAGTAGCATTTCTTAAACTGGCTTCGTCGAAGTCAGCATTTATTAAATCAGAATTGAGAAGATCCGCATTTGTAAGATCGGCACTATCAAGAATCGCATCAGTTAGATCAGCGCTGCGAAGATCAGCGTTTGTTAGACTCGCATTAAACAGAATAGCGTCAATTAGATCGGTATTAAAAAGAATAGCTTTAGTTAGATCGGCATCATAAAGTAAAGCATTTGTTAGTCGAGGGGCTTCGTTGAAATCGGCATTAGCTAGATCAGCACTTGAAAGATCGGCATTTCTTAAGTTTGTATTTGACAAATCCCCTGATATTTGAACATCGGTCAAATTTGAATTCTCAATATTAGCATTAGAAAGATTTGAATGTACGATAATTAACGACTGTAAGTTTGTTCCCCTCAGATTTTTATTAGAAAGATCTATTCCATCAAATATTATCTGTTGTTTTACTTGTTTTCTTTCATTGTTAAACTCTTCTACTTCACCATTTTCCAAATGCTTAACTAATCTGTTTGGTGTTATACTGATGTAGTCTACAAGTATAGCAGCAACGATCGGTCTTGCAATTAGACCGATTATCATGGTGATAACTGCTTTCTTATGCTCAGATACTAGATTTTTTAAGCGTCGATCTGACATGACTAATTTTCCAATGTACACTTGTGCAAGTTTATCATTTAGTGTCTAAACTTTTGCTCAAACTTTCTTCTCAAAGCTATGATGATCAGACCAAAAGTAACGGTACCGCTCGCCGCAATCATTTTAGGTTTGTCCATTTTTTTTACAACTCCGGATGTTCGACATTCCAGTACTGAACATTGTATGATTGCTGAGAATAATGACGCATCTTGGTCAAGTACTAGTATCTACACTCCTTATTGACATAATAGCCTAATTCAGGAGGCATAGCAGCTAGTATTAGGGGTCTTGCATGAATTCGGAAGTTTTAATTTCTGTATTACTTTCTCTAGATATGTTCAAGGAGAGATCACCTTGATTACATCTAGGCCACGATCCGTAAGGTAGATCCTGCCTTCCGAATCTACATCTAAATCTATATTTGTAATATCTCCAATACCCTCCCCAATGCTATATTCGTTAATGAATTTGCCTGCATTATCAAACTGTTGAATTCGACTATTTCCACTATCTGCTACAAATACGTTCCCTTGTGGAAATTGGACTGTCATGCCTGTCGGATTATTAAACTGACCGGGGCCTGCTCCAGCGGTACCCCATGTAGTAATTAGTTCACCATTTTCGTCAAATTTTTGAATGCGATTATTACCAAAGTCTGCAACAAACAGGTTACCAGAGGGATCAAGTGCGATTCTTCCAGGATTATTAAACTGACCGGGGCCTGCTCCAGCGGTACCCCATTCTGAAACGAATAAGCCATCATTCGTAAATCTTTGGACTCTGTTATTACCTATATCCGTAACATATACATTTTGTTTATCATCGTCTTCGTCTATTCCGACAACTGTGTTAAACTGACCTGGGCCTGCTCCGGAGATACCCCATTCGTCTAGGAAGGTACCGTTACTTGCAAATTTTTGTATTCTATCATTACCAGTATCTGTAACATAAATATGCCCGTTAGTATAGTCCATTGTAATTCCAATCGGTCGATTAAACTGACCAGGGCCTGCTCCGAAGCTTCCCCATTCATCTAGGAAGGTACCGTTACTTGCAAATTTTTGTATTCGATTATTATTGGAATCTACCACATAGACGAAGCCTTTAGGATCCAATACTATTCCAGCCGGATCAACAAATTGACCCGGATTCGAACCCTTCGACCCCCACACCTGGATATTTTCGGTGCTATTGTCTTGCCCCATAACGGTCGATGGGGTGGACACCAGCGATATAAGGAATATTAAAGGAAGGAACGTTAATATCAGCATTCTCCCACGCCGTCTGGAAAATTGACAGCCTGATTCAACACCAATTTTGGAAAAGTTTGACATATCCAAAAGATGTGGCAATCAGTTATATTTATACAATTTGAATTGGCTGTGCAAATTTACCGGAGAGATATTGCTGTGACAGAGCATGCAACCCACTGTATTAATGGCGATTGGCTAATCCCAATCCGTGGAATGAAGTTCTATACCCAACCCTACAGGCTTACCAGGTGTCTTTGAAGGGTACTGTCCTCCACATTACAAGGATATGAGAGAAGCAGTTGAAGCTCTTGTTAAGCGAAAGTTTGCTCAAGGTGGTGTATATAATCTCGAAACACCAGGTGCATAAAAGGACAGTGCAAAAGTAAGAAGTAGTGCTAGGCCTTTTACTGATGAGATTAAAGAATGTGTAGCCCTGCAAACTCAGTATATCTATGATACATATGGCAAATTTCCTGCTACCGTTCCTAGCATCTTTTTGCTTACTTATTTACAAGCGCAACACATAGATCTAGATTTCTACGATCATTATTTCAAGCCTGGGGCTTACTTGAGTACACACAGGAATCATATGAGAAAGTGGCATGATGACAGTCTTGGTCAAGATATCATTTGAGATGCTGCAAACTTCATTTAACTTTGTAACAACCAATGAATTCGGTGACTTATTTCTTGCAGTTCTAGAGAACCCTATTTGAAAATCAATATTAGGCTCAAGGGGGTTAGAGTCCCGTAGGTAAAGGGGTTCATCATTTGAAACTATACCGAGGATGCATTCGCGCGAATAGATGGAATTTGATTATGAGGTCCATATTCAGTTTGAAGTCATTTTGATCTTGATGAACAGAACCAACCAACCGCCTAATATGATTATAATCGTGGTCGTTCTAACAACAATTACCTCGATTATGATATTCAATAATCAAACGACTACTTTTTCAGAAATTAAATAAACAGTGGATTGAATTCCTTTGGGGTCCTTCTTTAGCGAATGTTCAGGTACAAGACAAGTAAAGAAGATTTAAGAAACTTAAAATGATTAACAGTAAAATAGTTCGAGATGACAGATAAATACAAATATTCCCACGGACATCAAATGAGATATTCTATATGCAGACTAAGCAATATATCATTAGAGAGTTGGAAGAGAACAGATACATAGCGGAATACATAAAAAAACCGATTCAGATAGAGGACCTAATTCAGATAGTAGCAAGTACAACAAAATAGATTGATTGATTGATATTAACTAGTTGCCGCTATCGATACAAAACAAATTCTCTAAATAGCTTGTTGACTATTATACTCTATAAT
>JAATVP010000013.1 GCA_014523625.1 Nitrososphaerales archaeon TH5896 | reverse complement strand
TGATCTGTAATTGCCTTCCAGACTGTTTCGACTGGATGAGAAAGTCGCCGTTCAAATTTTAGTGTTCCGTACTCTCCTTCGATGGTTACTTCTCCCTTAGATTCAGTATTCAGTGTTTTTTTGTTCCGTTTCTCATTTGTATATGATAAATGCTGTTGCACATTTTCATTTTCTATTTCAACACTTTTCATATTTATAACTATACTGTTACAGATACTTATCTTTAGGGGAAACGAAACTTCCGATATCAGACAACTTTATTTCTCATAATTGTAATAATAAGAATATGATTGTAGATGGAGAAGAGAAATGATACTCGATAAAAATGATCTTACTATTCTCCCCACTTTAGCTAGAGATTGTAGGACTTCATATAGCATCATAGGTTCACAAATTGGCTTATCATCAAAGAGTGTAAAGGCGAGAGTGAAGAAGATGGTAGACAATGGAGTCATAGAAAAGTTTGTAGTTAGAGTTAATCCTGCGGCTTTCGGTTATAGAACAGCTCTTGTGTTAGTAAAGACTAGCCATGGAATAACTAAAGATGATGTCATTCAACGTGTCAAGGAATATGGAGATCTTGCATATCATGTGTATCACATGGGGAGTACTTCTGTGGCTGCCCTTATCATCAAAAAACCATTAGATGATAACATTATCCAATCATTAAATGAGCGCCTAAAACCTGCAACCGTTATCAATATTGTTGTTACTGAACTATCTGTTGCTGCATCTAATGACCTGAGCGAAGCAGATTTAAGAATAATAAAATGTCTGCTGCTATCAGGTGCTAGGATAGAAATATCTGATATCGCTAAAGAAGTTGGCATCTCTGAAAAAACTACAACAAGACGCCTCAAAAGGATGAAGGAAAGCCGTTTATTGGATTTCTCTCTTCAGTGCAGTCCAGCTGCTATGATAGGATATATTCAATTTGTTATTCCAATATCCGTTGCAAGATCCCATTATCACGAAGTACTTGAACGTATGTACTCAGAATTTCAGGCAAATATCTTGTACAGTCCTAGTGTTATCGAACCTGAGGGCCTGCGTTTGTGGTTAACAATGTTCTGGCTAGGGTGAACTCTTTTGCAGGTGTTAATGGTGTAGATTCCTATATACTTACCAAATGGCAATATTACGACGATTGGATAATGAAGGAAATTAATAGGAGATTATTACTGCGCCCAATTTTGCATAGATCGATATAAAACAAAACTTGTCGCAGTAAGTTGATGATGCCTTATTCTATTTCGTACTTGAACCAAACAATAAATATTCTTGATGTTGACTATTCCACAATTTGTGTTGTAGACTTAGATCGGCTTCAGTCACTTAACCTACAAAATAGCAGCACTGTAATTATTTCAACATTAAGTAGGCAGCCCATAATGTCTTTGCTATTTCTGAAGAGGTTAAATGATAGCATTGAAGACAATTCTGCAAAATTACTTGAATAAGATAAAAGCAAAAATGAGGTCTTTGATAATCATCAAAGGGGTATTCATTTGCTGTTTTAATATGTTGCTCAGCAATGTATTTTGATAAACCTAACCCTAAAATCTTACGATGTTCGTAAATCCATTCATGGCAATAGCTTCAGAATTTATTCAAATTATTGTCGCCGCAATATATGCAATAACATTATTTTACACCATTGTCACATTTCAGCGCTCGAAGAAACTAGATCAAATCACATCATTAGGCGATGTCATGAATGAACTCAGAGATGTGGATCGTGAATTGGCAAAAATACCTTCAGGATCTCAATTTGATGACGTTAGAAATTCATGGTATATTCGCATGTTCAATAGCCTAGACTGGCTTTCATTTACGATCAACGAAAGAGTAATTACTGACAAAAAATTAATTGAATACATCAAACCTATGATAATCAGTTATTATGAAGAAACTTTTTTGAAATCAGGTTCAGTAAACGAACGAGATTCATCTCATTACCAACAACTTAAGAAACTCTATCAAACTGTGAAGAAGGAAGTCTAGATAAAAAAATAGTCATAGGCTATAATTTAATCTCAAACTTTTTGAGAAAATTAGTCGGTTCCTCTGCATCCTGACCATATTATTTTTTTATCTCTAGTTTCTTTACTAACTGCATGTAATTTTGTACTTTCACTTATTTTCTATTAGTTTCTTTTGTATAGGATATCTAAATAACTGAATGATCTAAATAATGAACATTATTTATTAGTTTTATAGGTATTAAATCATTGTAATAATTTAAGAAATCAAATTACGTGACCTTTATATTCTATCGACTCACTATATTACATATTCTGAAAATTGGACAAGAATTATAGTAAATTTCTCATTAATAACATAATTAATGATAAATATTATCAGGATCTGTATAAAATTAGGACTAATAAATACAATCTTTTTGATAAGTTGTATGATGTTCTGGACAGAGGCATCACAAAATATCAGACAATAATAAAAATAGCTAGCTTCTTTAGCTTGGATCCAATCATCATATAAAAAAATAATCGATAAGATAAGAAAGAATAATGACATCTCGTATTATCACATGACATCTGATCCACTAGAACGTTCAGTAATCTCTTACATACATAGGCAATTCGTTATAATGGATGAAAAATCAAATGTGGCGGATGCAGTAAAAATGATGAATAAAAAAAACGCTGAGACAATTATTGTTACTAATAACGAGGGAAAACTCAGTGGCATTATAACAGACAGTGATATCTTGGATAAAGTTGTAATGACAGGAGAAGATTCGGATCAGATTTTCATAAAAGCTATTATGTCATATCCTGTTATAACTATCTCAGCCAAAGCGACCGTAAAGGATGCATTAGAACTAATGAGGGTCAATACAATTAAACGAATTCCGTTGACAGACAATATACGGATTCTTGGCATAATAACACAGGAATCATTAGCTAATGTGATAAGGACATCTGTTCTTGAAAAGACATTTCGACCATACAGAGCCCTAGTAAGAGAACATTCGAAACCTATTATCGGAAATCTTGGATTCGTATTACAATTTGCTGGTATACTCATGATAGTTCCAGCATTTGTAAGTACGTTTATGGGACAGGTAACATCAGCTACTGGGATATTCTTTTGTTGTACTTGTTTATTAGCGACAGGATTTGGGCTTAATGCTTATGGAGAAAGAACACCTCTGAACTTGAGACAGGCGTCAATTCTTATAGTCCTTAGTTTCGTAATTTTGAGTCTTTTTGGTAGTATTCCATATATATACTTGAATCCCTTTTGGAATGGAATTGAACCTTTCACATTATTTGTAAATAGTTTCTTTGAAAGTGTTTTCGGGTTTTACCACTACCGGATTGTCTACTTTATCTGATCCTGAAGATTTACCAAGTAGTTTTGTATTTTACCGAGCTTATACTCTATGGGTGGGTGGTTTAAGCTTTGTTTATCTCTTTATGGCATTATTCTATCCGGATAAAAAGTTAGCTTCTATGAAAGATATCCTTGGCGGAGGAGGTGGGATACTTAGATTCAAGCAATTGCTTAAGACTATAACGGTAATTTTTACAGTGTATACAGTTGCTTTGATCTTAGCTATTTACTATTTTGATGTTGGAGAACTGGATATAATTGATTCTATCTCACTTATTTTATCTACCATTACGGGAGGAGGATTTGTACCTGTTTCCACGTATATTATAGTCGACAATATTGAGCAATTAGTAATTCTAATGATTGGAATGATTCTTTCCGCTCTTCCCTTCGCATTTCATTATGGTTTATTCAGTAGAGAGATCAAGGCACGACAGCTTATATCGCCAATACTAGTATATTTTGCTTTTATGGCTATGTCTATTGTGTTATTTGCGATCTTGGTCGAGCCACCAACGGAGACGAATCAGCAGCAACGGTGGATAATTTCAGGATTTCATGTAGTTAGTGCATCCACAACCACTGGTTTCCAATTAATAAACCTTGGATCAATTTCTATGGAGGCAAAAATTATCCTAGTTATTGTTATGCTGATAGGAGGCATGGCATATTCGACTGCTGGTGGAATTAAATTTGACAGACTGATACTGGCGATGAGAACCCTTTTGAGATGGAGTAAGCAGCTCAATATTAGAAGAGGAAAGAGATCTGTATCACCGTCATATAAAACTTCATTTTTACCCTCAAATGATGATAAGACTAGCAGAAATGATATAAAAAGAGACTTGATATCATCAACAACAACACACGATATCAATATAATGAAAAATACCGTATTTGTCATTATCTTATTTCCAGCAGTTTCTTTGGGAACTGCTATTACAATAAGTTATTTTGATGGAAGCAATTTCTTCGATACATTCTTTGAATCAGTTTCTGCAGTGACGAATACTGGCCTGACATCTGGAATTACCAGCATGGACCTAAATGTAGTTTCTAAGATCATACTATCAATAAATATGATTATTGGTAGATTCGAAATAATTGCTATTATATATATCTTCTTCAACCGATTCAGAAATAGGACACCTTGAAATATTAATGGTAACACACATACCACAATATACAAGATCACAAGATCATTTAGAAGTAACAGAAGAAATTAGACTGTCGTACCTCAGGAAGCTTTCAAAAAGTTAAGGATTAAAAAACAATGATATATTTCCTTTTATATCTATCCTAATTCAATCAATTTGTACGATAGACGACTTATAACTTTCCATTAATTCCTATTTTCATAAGTGTTCTTACTGGTTTAGATGGAAGTTGTCACAGAATGAATGATATACCTGATACTATCATATACATTCCGTAAAATGTTAAGATAATATTCAATCCCATAAACAAAAAGTAATAGTATTTTGTCTTAATTACGGATACCCCTTTGGAAATAAGATATGATGTAAGTATGAGCCAAATGTAATCCATCCATATATGAAATGAGAAAAGCAAGACACTTCCAATAACGACTCCAAAAAGAGAAATTGAATCTGAAATCAATGTTAAACCTACTGTTAACCACCAAGCTATAAAAAATGGATTTAGTGCACTAAAGATAATACCTAATAATATGGGCTTGTCAGCTATAAACGAGACTCTATGATTTTTGTTACTGTTATCGAACAGACTCTTGTTTCTCTTGTTTCTTGTAATATTGATAATTTGTATAATTGCGAATATGATTATGGAAGTTCCACCTACTAATCCCAATGCATTAAGATTATAGGTAATAACTATGGTATTAGTCAATTGAAAAAAACTAATCGCAAGTATAATAATTAAAGGAAGTTCTATCATAGCATGACCAGATGCAATTTTTAGACCCGCTTTGTAGCCTTGTTTTGCTCCATAAACAAGATTCATAAGAAATAGTGGACCAGGAGATAAGACGCCTGATGCTGAAAGAAGAACAACTTCTCCAGCAAAATCTAGTACATTCATTGAAACAACCGATATTACCACAAATTTGTGTTATAATTATGTAAG
>JAATVP010000161.1 GCA_014523625.1 Nitrososphaerales archaeon TH5896 | reverse complement strand
CCTGCTGTCTCCGGATGAAAGTAAAAAATCCTTAGAATTGGCTGTCAATGCTTGGAAGACCAGGAGCACTCTTCAGTCCAAGATAGGAAAAGGTAAATACGTTCTGGCCGAATACGAGAAGATCAAAAGAATAACGATGCCATTGGATGATGAACATATTCTTTATATAACCACAGAAGTGGATGCGGATCATTCAAAAATAATTGATAGCGCGAGAAGAGAGGCAAAATAGGTCTCGAGGGGCTTAGATAATAACTCTGCAAATATCTCTTAGTTCAAGTGATTCTTGTATCGCAAATTTCGGAATTCGCGTAAATATGATGGATTTCTTTATGAAAGAATAGAGGTAGATAATATAAAATGGGATTTGGGTCTTTTTTTAAGAAGAAGAAAAAAGAGGTAGAGAAAGGTGTAAATGATGTTGAGAACATGATTAAAAATGAAATCCAACCTGAGAATGAACTTGAAAAAATGGATCAGCAGCAGAAAAGGCAGAAGTGGGAAATGCGAATAAAGGTTCGAGGAAGACTAACCAATTACAAACTGGAGAGGATATTCATCCCGAAAGCGGCCGATCTTTAAAGCCAGATACCACGGTTTCTCGATCTACAGTAAATGAGGTTACCGTGAATATCGATTCTGAGCTCTTACGGAAGGCCCAGGCCAAAGGAATTGATTTGTCCAATACTTTGGAGCAACAGCTCAGAAGAATGGTGGCTGGCGCTTAACAATTTCTTCATACCACACTTAAGTACATAGAGTTCCATCCTGGGAATTCCTTGGCTTTGACTTGTTTGGTGGGTGTTATGTTGAGATTAAGCTGTCGGGGCTAGAATTATGCCTCATCTGCTTAACTCTTATGACTTACTGATCTTTCTGATTTATTCAATTGCCGCCTAAACAACCAACCTACGAGAGGATTTAGCAAAAATGGAAAAGTTTGTTTTAGCCATACTCCTGCACGAACATAAAAGGGAACAATAATCTCTAGGCGACTTGAGCAAGATGCCCTAAGGATCGCTTTTGAAACGGCCTGAGGCTCCAGGAAGAAGCCAGAATAATTTGGCTTCCTTGGGCCAAAGGAGTAGTGATTGAAAAAGTTTGTTTTTACGCCAATTGGACTTACAACTGTAATCCTAACCCCCGTACCATATAGTTCATGGTACAGAGATTCGGAAAATCCTAATATAGCATACTTTGAGGCGCAATAACCGGCCATTCCCGCGACTCCAAAACTTCCTGCGACGGAAGCTACATTCACTATGTGACCAGATCGCCTACTTATCATAGGGGCGAGAAATGCCTTGGTAAAATATGCAGTTCCCAAGTAGTTGGTTCGCATAACTAGTTCCACATCTTCTACAGTTTGGTCTTCTAATTTGCCATAGATACCGATCCCTGCGTTATTTACCAAAATATCAACGTACCCGAACCTATCAATGACTTTTTGAGCTAGATCTGATACATCCTTTTTGTTTGACACATCACAGCAATAATGAACAACTTTGGTTTGCCCTGCCCAACTGCTTCCTTTGATATTCCTCTCCAATTCGGCTAGCTTTGAATCTGTTCGCGCAACGAGTATCACTACCATCGCTCTTGCCGAAGCAAAATCTAATGCTGTTTGTCTACCGATACCATCAGATGCACCCGTAATGAGGACTATTTTCCTCTCGAACTTATCATAATTGGATTTCATTATAGCTTCACAAAGCCATGCTCTAAGGTTGAAAATTAATCATTCGTCCTTTGTAGAACTTGAACCTTGCCAAGAAAGTGTATGTTGAACTACGCAACAATGGATTTAGTCAAAAAGAAGTACTTTGACTCTAGATACGCTTCACCGCTAGCTTTTTTGGATTAACCGCTGAATTTCAATATGACTAAAAGGTACGTCATGAAGAGTTATAAGAAGTACGAGACCAATCTACTAAGAATACTCAATGTCCCTGCATTTGAGACAATTATTCCAAACCGTGGCAGCATTGGATGTCTCTTAAGTAATTTTCCTCTGATCAAATCGTTCAACCTTAATTGAGTAGTCTGCCCCTAGACCCGAGTCTACATTTTGCATTTAGTCCAGCAAGAGATGGTCTTTATCTATTGTAATTAGTCCTACTAAAACGAATACGGCTGTAGATTTGTTTCATTAGGTACGTTAAGGTAGATGTACTTTCCATCATATTCTTTAATACAAGAAATCGGAATGATGTATTCATTAAGCAATCTAAAGCTGCCAAAATCTATGATTACTATGTTGTCCTTGTATGTACAGATCACATTCCCGCACTGCATACCATCGCTTGTCTTCGCGAGAATGCCTAACTCAGATATCGACTCCCAACTAGCACTCAACTCTAACGTACGGGAAATTCCGCCGGCCTCAGTCAAGTGAGTTTTATTTTGGAAAGGGTTTTCGTCTCGCAAGGGTTGTGACGCCAGAGTCCCGTCCTCGTTTTCGGCCATAGAATATTATGTACTTGGACAATAATATCTCCTATATACCCTTTAAAGATTAAAAAGATCGGATCATTTGTCAAAATATTCTGCGCAGATTCAGATCCTTTGAGCACATCAGTTACGTCTGCGTAAATTGAAAGAGGGCATAGCTATTATTGAAGATAATATCAACCATGAAATCACAAATCGTGAGGAACATTTTTTTCATAATAATAGAATTAGCCGGGATTGCTTCTTACTCTGATAGCGTTCGTACACTCTGGCAATTCAAGTTGGTATCAATTTTGCAACTTGCCATGATTATCGGTCGTAACCATACCCACCAACAATCTTTATTGAAAAAACTGCAAACCTAAATATTTTATCAATAATTTGGGGGAACATGGATTACCGTTAACAATTACCCTCCAGCGTGAAGTCATTGTAAAAGCAGATAAGCGCGGAATAGATAAACCACTTTATTGCCTTACGAATAGTGACGGAATCAACGAATAGCATAGAGGGTAAGAGGATTGTGTCAATCCTAATTTAGAATAATTATTGTTATGCACTTTGAAGATATTAATTAACAAACAAGTGTTAAAGGTAATGATAAAGGAAGAAATAGAAAATAATGGGACTCAATTTTGTCGCGGAATACCTGAAAATACCATTGGAGATCGCAGTTGATTTGAAAAAGCGGCAAGATAGGAGTAATCAAGCTCAGGAAAAATTGTCACAAGGGTATCAAGCTAATGGGTCTGAAACTTTTCAGTTTTATGAAAACTCAACTAAAAATAACGGTACTATTCCCCTATCACCAACTCTTACAGAATATATAGAAAGGCGATTCATACCAACCTTGCACTGGTATCAAAATAAAGCCAGATCTAATTCAATGAAATTCAACATCTGGAAAATTGTAATAATCTCATCTGCCTTGTTTATAGCAGTTCTAAACGCACTAACTCTGGGTTTGACTAACCAGAGTGTCAATAACCCACATGTAATTCTTGCATCGGCCGTCGCATCTATAGTCATATTGACATCATTCGCCTACCTTCAAGCTTCAAAGATTCACGAAAGTAGGATCCACTTCACACATGTGAGACAGAGATTAGAGAGGGAATATCAGCTTTTTATGTTAAGGGCTAAACACTATGCTAGAAGAGAAGGGATTAATGATAGCTATTCAAGCCAACTATTTGTTGAAAATATTGAAAGCATACTATCAAATGAATAGGTTTTGTTATCAAAATACACAGAATACTTCATGATAGGACATTAAATTCAACAGCACAAGTTAAATTCTCTATCCTAACTCTTCTAGCTTTGAAAGGTAGAATTCAAGTAAAAGTCAGCCTTTGGAAATTATCTTGAGGTCTTAAGAATTATCGTTGGATGTAAGCCTATGTTCTTTTAGCTTTCTTGTCACAACTTGGACTCTATCTTCCAATGTGTGCGTTTTGTCTAGTCTTTGGTCTATTCGTATTGTAGAGATAATGCGAGATACGCCGACTTCTTTTACTGCTTCGTGTGCAGCCTCGATAGCGTCCAAAATAGTTTTCAAATTTGGTGACTCTACTTGTGTTCCCATTCCAGTAAGAGTAACCTTCAACCCTTTTGTCTTCTTAATAGCCATAAAAGCAACAGCGATCCCGTCACTCATGCTTACTTTGCCCTTTGCCAGGGGGACTAGACTAATCTCCGCAACGACTACTCGACTGCTAGGTTCAAGATTCGACATAATTTGAATTGATACCTGTCATCTTTTATTCATTCCCATTTAGAACCACTGAACTCAAAATATTCTCGTCCCGCAACAAAATTAAGCAGCTATCAGTCAATCTCAAAGTCGGTCCAGTCCTGCGATAATCTTCGTCACTGAGATAAGATATCACCATTAAGAAGAGTATTCGAAGAAATAAATTGGACGATGAATAGTCTCATAACCGCATTACTTCTGAAACCTAGGAATTTGCCTATCTCGATAATACTAATAGGAGGCATTATCATTGGATTTGGCCTTGTCTTTATTGCTCAAAGTAGCAGTCTCTTAGGTCCCTCCTCTTCCTTCATGTACCAGAATTCGGACTGGACCATATATGGAACAGAAGTCGTCATAATAGGTATTATTGTGTGTTCAATTGGATTGTTGATGAAATATGTTAGAAGGCTACAGAAATGAAGAAAATTAGCTGTCAGTAATGTTGTGTATCATTCGACCCTGGTCATAGCCTCGCTTAGTAAATATTCACATGACCTCCTTTTGAAAATATTCGTTTGTGATAATTTACCGAACCGTGGAAAACTGGAGTCTCAAGATAATCAAACCCATCATTCGCCAGAATAATTTCCTAGCGAATGGCAGAGTGATATGAATTCAATATGGGGCTAATAGATCAAAGTAGGATTTGATAGAATTCTGAATCTGAAGGTTTGCTTATGGCGATTATACTAACCAAAAGAAGCGGGTAAATGATAAGTTCGGTTGAGATTTCAGGAGTTGAATAACAACGATTTGATCGAATTTTGGCCCGATTGAATTGTTAATGATGGGAGAAGGAATTTTTATTCCCGGTTCTGGGGTTTGACGGCAGAAATTAAGAAATTATAAGAATAAGTTATTCCATAATTATATTGAGAATTTGTCATCATATGAATTAAGAGAGATCAGGTCCGTTTTTCGCGGATTGCAAACGCTATATGAAACGTATTTGCCTAAAGTAGACCCACTTCTTATCCATGATTTGCTTGTTCGCGAGCAAGAAAAATCAGAACATGCCCCATTCTATATGGTTGAAATCTTTACAAAAGACGGGACGGATTCAGATGTAATGAAAGATAAAATATATCAGAACACGGGAATGGTTCCATCCATCCACGATAAAGGCACTCACTATGTAACCAATCAACGATTGAACTTAGAAATACTGAAAGAGATAAGTAATGATGAAAATGTTTTGGAAGTTACTGGAGACTATACAGGAACTCTTACTGGCAGGGGAGCATCACATGAGCACAAGCATTAGCCAATAAGTGGATTATTTTTTTTGACATTAGTATCTAGTACAGTTCTAACGGAAAAGCCAATCTTCACCTGACACCTAGAAAGTGCTTCAGAATAGGGTTTCCTTTCACCAATACGCTGGACATTGAAGTCCGTCCCTTTAATAGTATCCTATTAATAGTATCTTTTTCGACTAGTTAATACATGTGATATATCAAATTACATGGGATCGCTCTATAATTTCAAATGCAAAACCTCAGGACAACGAGGAAAGTGAAACCAGGGATTATTCATAGTTCAAAAATTTTTGCACCTGTCAGTTCCGGGTCCATTCAAGAACGTAAGGACTTCGGTCGAATAAATCGTCCCCCCTCTCGATGCATCCGATTAACAAGAGTTAGATATCGGAAGGTCCTAAACAACCCTTGATGTGGTTTCCCCTGCTGACAGGTAACAAAGCCAAAGTGCACTGTGCAGTCTGCAATAAAGAGT
>JAATVP010000160.1 GCA_014523625.1 Nitrososphaerales archaeon TH5896 | reverse complement strand
ATACCAAGGGAGTTTAATCTCAGCATTGAATTCTATGAAATCCCCATTCTCATCCCAATACCCATCAGTATACTTCATCTTTGGCACAGTTTGGCCAGGATATAAGATGACTTTACTCCTCTTTCCTTCGGTCCGACATTGTGGACAGACTATATGTCCAACTGTATGTAGGATGTCCTGCGGCATAATAATTTTGCTGGTCCTATTGTCATATCGCAAGCGATATCACGAGGAAGAGACTGGTAGTGCTGACTGGTAACGCTCATCTAAATCAAATATTCTTATCAAATGTTAGGTAGAACAAATCTTACATTTCTTTCTGAGAAGTTTTTGGACCATGTATGCGTATTATCTTATTGATTCATATGGGAACGATTGTAGTAGCCATAACGGCAGCAATTATGGCTTTACTAGCATCAATCGTCGCTGAGGTCAGTACAGTAGTTACCGCAACAGACAACAACACAGATACAAGCACAAGAGGAGGAGGAAATGACAGTAGCAGCGAAATAGCGGCTGGATCCTCAGGCGATGAAAGTGCAAAATCTGGAATCAACACCACCGTTTGTGGCCCAGATACAGAACATGCATGCCTAACGGCTTCTGGTGGACAATAATATTATATAATGCGAAAAACAAACCTCACGCTTATTTTTTAAGTTTCAAAATACCAATGATATTCTGGACCCATAAAGCGATTAACTGCCTTCAGTCACTTCAAGTGGATGGATCCATGTTCTTGTGATAGCGAATAGCATCGTCGTCATTCTCAGACTAGAAAAATGTATTCTGGTGATATCGATATAAGTAATGGAGACGTAATAACAAGAGAAGAAGCATCTTCCAGGAGAATCGGAAGGCAGGTCGGTCGGTCGGTTGGCCGGCTGGCTGCTTGCTTGTTCCATGCTTATATGTGAATAGGTATTTCATGCTCGGGAATACGGCTGTCTACCTACCTTCTTCTAAGAATAGATGCGACTTCGTCGTCGTAGGCAGACCAAGAAATGACGACCTTATAGTAGTTCATAATTGATCATACATAACACTTGTAATAGATAATTACAGTTACATTATTCGGGTCTTTACTAGATGGAAGTATACAGGAATTCTAGAGTCTACAAAAATCTACGAACCCCTTATTATTTGATTTCTGTAAGAATAAGTATGAAGAGGTCGGTGGCTGCAGCTATAGTTGGTACAGTATTCGCACTTATGCTTCTTCCGAGTAATATTCAATTGCAAACATCTAATGCTTCCTCTTTGAAAATCGTTCCAAGTGATTATCCTAGTATACAGTCTGCAATAGATGCAGCCAGTCCAGGTGATACGATAAAGGTGCTCCCGGGTACATACAATGAACAACTCACCATTAGCAAGAGTCTGACTCTGGTCGGAACAGGTTCCGAAATCACGATCATCAAGGCACCAGCAAACCTACCTAATACCAACACAAATGGCGATCCATACATTGTAGATCTTAAAAATGGAGCCACGGTCAATATAAAGGGACTTACCGTAAGTGGCCCCAGTCTTGCGTCATGTCCTCAGGACCTAATCGGAATAAGCGTTATGTCAGGTGCAACTCTCAACCTAAACTTCGCTTCCATCCAAGATTGTACATACAAAGGGATTTTTGCAGAGGGACATGCTATTGTAAAATGGACAACTGTTACAGACTATCGTGACCACGGAATTTTTGGCTTTGGCGAGGATTCAACAATAAAGGTTTCATACAGTAGCACCGTTGCCGCTCAGAATTCGGTGATTCCTGGCCAGATCGGAGTCTTACTTGATGGTGGGGCGAAAGGTGTCATAGATCATAACAAGGTATCACTAAATTCGGCAGTAGGGGCTGTTGCAAAGTTGACCACAACACCTTAACAATCGTTTCTTTGGCATTGTCATAGTCGATAGTGAACATATTATATCAAATACCAAGATCTCTGGAGGAAAAGTAGGAGTAGCAGCTACAGCAATTAGCGTAAACACTGTTGCTAATTAGACCGCCGCCTTTAGAACACCTACGCAGGTACTTCCAGTTGGAGCAATGGCAGAAGTCGTCTTCGTGCCACGTTCGGGTCAAACAGCGCATCAAAAAACTCTTACATCGAATTCCCCCACCGTATAAAATTCAACCATGTGAAAAGAAATAGAAATATCGCAGGTATTTTGCTTAATGAGAATAGGAGGCGAAAAGCGGGAGATACTCGCATGTATATGACATCTTTGTTTGAAGCACCTGCTCATGGCTCCAAACCACGTTGGCTCTAATCGATTTTCTTTATCTGCAGAAATGAAGCTGGTATTCTCTGGTATTCTATCTAGTCGAGATTAATTTCATGAAGGCACATTCATCGAAGCTAGATAGTCCTATCTAACATTATTAGGTGCGCCCACGCATTAATAATTGCGTATTCCGCATCAAAAATGGAAATTGATTATGACTTAGCTTAAGCTAAGGGTTTCAATAGATGATATATTATGTTTAAATATACTAGATAGGTAATTATAGTTCGGGAACTTGTGCTCGAATATTGTGTTTCATGCAAATCTTAACTATCATCTACTATTTTGGAACCCCAACCAGCTCAGAGTGGAGATATGGGTATGATCTTTAGCGTAAATATTGAGTCAGTCCTATTTGATCTTGATTTAGAATATACTACCAATGTTGATGTCTCGTCCGGTATTGTTGCAGGTGTCCCTCCTAAATCAAAAAAGCATGAGGTTAGATCTAATCATCTGTTTCTTAGGGTAGGACATCGAAGCGCGACCTGTCACACTATCTGCGATCTAGATGAGAAATATAAGTTGAGGAGTGCCACAGCCATTGGCATTGAAGCATAATTTAAAAGAAGACAGTGGTAGATTTGAACATCACCAGTAAAGACTTGTTATACTATGGGGCAGCTATTTGTACTGGTATAGCTGGAATTTTGCATCTGATTCTTGTACCAAATGCTATTGATTCTAATATCAATAATGCTACTCTCTTTCTTGTAGGAGGCATAGCACAGCTTTTTTGGGTACTGCCGATGATAAAAAGATGGGGTAGAATTTGGTATGTTGTTGGAATTGCGGGCACAGTTATACTGATCGGTTTATGGGTGATTACTAGGATTCCTGACAATCCAATAACAGGTAGAGATGGGCCAATAAGCGAAAGGGCTATCGCAGTAGAAATATTTCAGATTGCCTATGTTGCAATAACTACATTAATTATTGCAAAGGAAAGAATCAGAAAGCCGTCATCGATTGAAGAGAAGAGATAATTTCGAATTCGATCAATTTCTATAACAGCTGGATAAAAATGGCCATTATCCCTAAAGGTAGTAAAATAGCATTCATTCTCACTATCTCGCGAGACGGCTTGGTTGCGTTAAAAATTTCCTGAAAATGAATATAATGTAATCTAGTTCGAAGATAGAACTGTCAGTTTTTTAACATGTGGGATTTTATGTCCCTTTCATCAATGTTCTATTACATGATAAACATTTAACCGCCGAATTTAAGTCTGAAGGAATGTCATACACCGTTTGAGCTTTGCTGATAAATATTGTTCTAAGCATGCGCCGGATACTTTCATTTTTTAGATACTAAAAAATAGAAGAGAGTTATATAATTCATAAATCTTTTCCTTGACAAAGACATTCATGCTTTTTACCAACAAGATTATAGTTAGTCTTTGTAGTGGTCTCTGTCTTGGTATACTAGTCTCATTCATATTGTCAACCACCCACGTAATGGGACAGTCTACATCATTCACTTACTATACTAAATGGGGATCGCTGGGTGAAGCTGACGGACAATTCGATGGACAAAACGACGTAGATTTCTACAATGGAAAAGTATACGTTGCAGATTATGCTAATCACAGGATTCAGATTTTTGATCCTGAAGGCAACTTTATTACAAAGTTCGGCGAGGGCGGCGAGGGTGATGGACAATTTCATAAGGCATCTGCAATGTCTATAGATTCAGAAGGAAATATCTATGTCGCCGATCAATTCAATTATAGAGTTCAAAAGTTTACAAATGAGGGCAAGTTCATCAAGGCGTGGGGAACTGAAGGCTCGGCTGATGGGCAATTTTTGCATCCTCATGTGCCAGCAAATGATGCAGATGGAAAGTTATTTGTAACCGATAGAGACTTGGCAAATGTTCAAGTATTTGATGACAATGGGACGTTCATCATGAAGTGGGGTAGCGAAGGCGAAGCTGATGGGCAACTATCAAAGCCAGAAAGTTCCATAGTCGATTCCATGGGAAATGTATATGTTGCAGATTATGGTAACGACAGAATTCAGAAGTTTACAAATGATGGGAAATTCATCAAAGCTTGGGGAAGTAAGGGAGCAGGTGATGGGCAATTCCACGGACCCTCTGGTCTTTCAATAGATGCAAATGACAATATCTATGTGACTGATAAAAATAATAACAGAATCCAGATATTTACAAATGACGGGCAATTCATAGCAAAGTTTGGTGAAGTGGGTGCTGGTGATGGCCAACTAAGGGGTCCTGAAGGTGTGGGTGTCGACAAGGAATCTGGAACAGTGTACGTTGCGGATACTGGCAATACTCGTATTCAGGTTTTTAAACCTCTGTGATAGAAATAGAGAATACAAATTCTATTCTCTTAATGTAATAGAAACTATTTGGGGGTCAATTTATTGCCAAGATAATCTATCTATTCAAGAGTTCAAGATGATAATTAATACAACCAAAAAATGAGATAGGTTATTAGTCAAACTGTGCCATGGTTGATTCATTGAGTATGTTTCATTTAACTTGGCGCCACTGAAGTCACTAGCCTAATTGTTGACTTTGAATATCTTCTAACAAAAGATTAAAGAACTGTAACATATTGAGAGTCTATGTAAAACCCCTTACAAACCAAGTACTTGAAATTCGCCAAGTATTAGGTTATGGATTTCTGATTACTTGTACTATACTCGAATTAGTATCTGCAACAAACAGGCTATCTATATCTGGATTATATAATATACCATTTGGAGTACTGTTAGCTTCCAATGTAATAGTATCGGTGACATTATTCTTTAATCCATCAATAACTGATATGGTTCCATTCATAAAATTCGATACGTAGACGTTTCCGTTGCTTTGATCATATGCTATACCATTAGGCCCCAAACCAACCGGAATATTTTCAACGACAGCGTTAGTTGTACCATTGATCACAGAAACACTATTTGACCCTGTGTTAGTAACGTAAATGTAGTTGTTTGCTGCATTATATATAATGCCCGAAGGCGCTACGGCATCCAGGGATATTTCGTCTATTAATGAATTAGTAGAACCATTTATCACAGAAATTGTATCTGATCCTCTATTTGTTACATAAATGTTACCGTTGTCAGAATTGTAGGCAATTCCTGTTGGGCTAAAGAAACCACTTCCTCCTACTTCTTCACTTGTAGTAGAAATTACATTTGCAACCACAGCGTTAGTTGTACCATTGATCACAGAAACTGTGTTTGACCCCATGTTTGTAACGTAAACTGTGTTATTAATCGAGTTAGTTACTATTCCTGTTGGATTCTTTCCCGGAAACTCACCCACTGGAATAGGACCCATCAGCGAACTGTTTGTTCCATTTATTATAGATAAAGTATTAGACAATGTATTTGCTATATAGAATAATCCATTAGCAGGATTGTACATGATTGCCTGAGGATTTTTGCCCACATGTAGATTTCCTATTATGGTATTTGTTGTATCGTTTATTACTGAAACTGTTCCTGTCGTGTTGAATTGACCATAGTTTGAAACGTAAACCAACCTGTTATCGGGATCGATGGCAATCCCATATGGTGCTGAGAAGCCACTTATTAATTCTATTTCAGAAACTGGCTCAGGAGGTGAAGGTGATGGAGGAATAACAATTTCTTCATTTGTTATTACGCATACCCTAGTTTCGCCGGCGCCTATGGTTCCCTGACAACTATCTGAATAATCTGCTGTATATCCGTCGACTTCTTCTTCAAAGATGTTATATCTTCCGGGGTATAGATTAACAGCTACACCTTCTCCAGATTTTCCTGGAAAGGACCTTGGTAAAGGATCGTTTCCTTGTACTACTATAGTAAATGCAGATGGTTTTAGAACTAGATCAGAATCCTCTTCAGGAGTATTAACGACATTCTTTATAACTATCAGCTGCGCAGATCTGTCTTTGATTTGGTATACATTGGTAATTGTACACTCCTTTGTCTCCCCAGCTTGTACGGTACCTGTGCAGTCATCAGAACTGCTTGAAGTATAATCTGGCAAGGAATTTTCAGTGACAGAATACCTGCCAGGTTCCAACGTTACAGTAGTCCCAGAAGAGCTTCCATCAAATGATGAGGGT
>JAATVP010000159.1 GCA_014523625.1 Nitrososphaerales archaeon TH5896 | reverse complement strand
TTGATACTGGAGCTCCTGAACGGTTTTTAAGAAGTTTCCTTTGGGAAGTTTGTGAGTTCATCGGACACATTACTGGAGTGTGTAGCCTGATCTTCATCCCTATCACTCTCAGATTCGTTAAGGTTTGTAACCGACTCTCTATTATTTCTGTTATCTTCTTCAGCACTTTCTGCATAATCTACAATAGTATAGTCCTACAAGCGTCCGAAACGTCCGTAGTAAGACTAGTACCTCCACTTTCTCCTCGTCCGAAGTTAATTACGGCCACACATAGAGAGTTCTACTTTCCCTTTCCTCATTCTTTTCTGTCTGTCTTTCTAAGTACTCTTCATATTTTAGATGATCTGGATTTCCCACCACATAGATAACTCAAATAATGCTCATACCATATGAGGTAATATTTGCAAGTATAGATCGATTGCTAAGTTAATAGGGTCCGAACTCCTTTGGGGCTCTTTGATTATTATTATGCAATAGATACTTTGGAAGAGACACTTCTCCGTAGAAGATATTTACCAAAAAAACATCTATAGGTGCGATAATTATCAAGTTAAGATAGCTTTCCAGTATCAAAAATTTAACCACGCACTTTATCTCCTTTGCAGAGACTATGATGATAAGATGAAACGAGAAATTGCGATCGAGCCCTTGAGTTACGATGAGATCATATTCCCATTATCTTTGCTTCCATCTTCTTGATTGTCGTCGTTGGAATCAGATGGTTGTTCAGATGGACCCCAATTTCCAGCTAATTGTGTAGATGTTACTGTAGATTCTTTAGATAATGTGTATGTTGCGGATTCTGGTAATTACTGTATACGAAAATTTTGATAGCAATAGTTACTTCATTATAAAAAGGGAAATGTATGGTACAAGAGATGGGCAATTTGGTGTCCACTATCACTCGCATGATGTTTGTATGCAAATCTCGGAAGATACGAAATTACAGTACATAAAAAATCATGATGATAAATACTCTAACTCAATGCGCAGTACAACATACGTCGGGCCATATCATCATGGATATCAAGTCACATGTAAATGGTAGAGATGATGCTATATCCGCTAAGTCTGTCTTCCTCTGTCATTCTATTGTATGATGAGTCCTGGCCTGGAAGTCTGTGTCCAATCAGGTATTCCCGTATGGGATAATCAATGTGCGATCGAGAGCATTGATTAGCATACCACTTGCGAAAACCATGCGTTTTCATCACCTGATTTTGATTCTGTTTAAGGCCTGCTTGTTTTAGTAGATCTTCAACTATAAGTTCAATTGCTCTATCTGAAATGAACTTAGGGCTTTGAGTTGTGAAAGGATTGTCGATTGTAATCTTGTTTCTGATTAATGGAGCAACAGAATTATCTTTGCTTACATTTTCACCTAAACGCTTTCTGAACGCAATATAATCGTCAATTGCTTTTGCACACTCTGGTGTGCAGAATGTATAGTATCGGTCACGCTTAGCAGAAGTTGAATAGACCTGAATAAGATACAAATTGTGTTCATCATTTTGATAATCGTAGGCCTGATAATGCTCCAACTCGCATACCTGTTGATGCCATGAGCAGGATAATTACGCGAGAGCGAATATCGCATTTATCTAGGATTTGCTGAATCTCAGTGATTGAATAAGGCCTATCTTGATTATAATGGCCTTCATCAGGAGGAAGGAATCGTTTAATTTTAAGCGTGTTGAGCATGACATCATTCATCTCAAAGAAGTGCAAAATTGCTGACATGTATACAAGAATGCTCCAATGCTTTAACTTTCTGGCTTTGAGATATTCGATATGGCTAATTATTTTGGACTCAATAACACTGGGTTTTGTATCAACCAAGGCCTGTAAATCATCATTTTTAACAGTAATTCTAATGAATTGATTGAATCCTGTAGCATAAGCATCACTTGCATGGCAACGTTAATGCCATTTTCATCAATGCCTTCCTGAATAGCCTCTGTGGCCTTATCCTCATTACTAGTCTGTTGCCTCTGTCGCCTTGCCTGATTTCTCTTCAGTCGTTCTGATTCATGCAGTTGGTCACGTTTCTGACGCAGATTCTTTACAATCCAGTCACAGATATTGTCAAATTCCTTTCTGGACCTTGGTGGATCACAGTGTGCCAAATGCCATTCCCAAGCCCTATCAAATCTTTGTTGATCCGTTAAATCAAGCCATTCGCCTGAATACTTGAAATAGTATCGCTTTGCCTTGAATATCCCAATTTTAGGCCTGGTTCATCAAGCATTGCATCGTATTTGTCTTTGTCCAAATCAGACATGTAATCTTCACAGAGTTGACTGATTTTGGACTTGATTCGCAACAGGTCTATCGATTGCATTTCTTCGATGATGAAGTCTGTACCAAGAGCACAGTATGGCATACCTTCCTTGTGGATGCTAGGCGAAGCAAACACTAATTGCCCTACACCTTCTTCATTCTGACATCGAATTTCAAGATATGCATTCTTGATGTGTATCTTCCTGCTTAGTATCGGTCAGGCGAGAAAAGAAAGACATGGATTTTGCCCTGGTCTTGATGCCACTCAACCAGTGTTTACTTTGATAAGGCAATCACATTTTCCCAGGTCCCAAATCAAGCTACAACCGCTTCCCATCCATCAAAATCCAGGACTACTAGGTATTTCATTCCAGAGAGAGTCTTACCTGTACGAATTGCAATTCCTTCATCATACATGCCTCTCTCCAAATTCTTCTTAAAGTCATTTGTTGAAAAATCAAGTTTTTGCCATTCAGTATAGTGGACCTTCTTAACTTTTGATTCGACATGGATGATGCCTACTCCAAGTAGTTCAGGCCACCTTAGAACTGCAGCTTGCTCTCCTGGAGTGAGTTTGGTGATTGATACAGTCATTGATTGTCAACCCCCAACATTCCCTTGACCTTAATTCGATACGCTTTGAAGCAGATACAGCTGCACCCTCTAGCTATGCAATGGCCTTGCCTTGGGTCTGAATTTATTGAATGATTCGGTAATTCGTGACCACAGACACAGAATTTAGATTTGACCCCATCCCACAAATATTGTATTGAAGAGTGTGCTGCAAAATACTTCTTACCCAGCTTATATCATACTAGAATGCTATCTCCTTTGAATGTAATCATGGGGACTGGGTTCTGATTCAGGTTCGGGATTGGCCTAGCCTCCAATCCCCTTTTCTCACTCAAATTATCAAAAAATGAATATTGATTCATCTTAGAGCTTCTTTCTCCTTGGACGAATAGTTATTGTATTTTTACACTGTGGGCACTGCACAAATTGGCGTTTCAACGCTGCAGTCGAAGGCCAAGTGTCGCATCGGGAGAAAATTATTTGGAGTGCCTTTTGTTCGGGAATTACTGTTTGCCAAAACAAATTACTTATACCTAATAAAAGCAAATCAACTTAAATCTGTTACTACTATATATACGAACAGTGTATAGTTATGTATAGTTGTGTATATGTATAGTTTCCATTTGTACTAGTATAACATGAATTCTCATCAGGAATGCGTGATAAGTGATTCAATGTCGCAGTAGAACGCCTGCTTCATTATAGCAATGTTCTGCCACTACAGCTTGTTTTTGCTAACGCTAACGCTAAAAAACTACTCAAGGTCTGACTCTACCAGAATTGAACCATATTCATATTGCACAAGTATCGCAGATGATTATTCTGTTTACGGGCTTCTTTACAAGAGTAGTAGCCTCAGTCAATGCGTTCCCCCCTAAGAAGAACATGACGATGATTGCTCAATCGCAATTGACCACAATTTTGCAGATATGATTCTGATAACCTTGAGCCTCAGCCTGATCAGCACCAACATCAGAAGAGCCAGAGGAAGACGCGAACAGCTAGAAATTAATTTCTAATTTTTTTTCTCAGGATCAGGAATTGCACTTACGTATTTGACTTTAAGTCCAATATTTTTATTCTGAGCTCTGTATTTCATAAATTGGTCAAAATCGTTTGGCAGTAATTCTTTGATTTGATTGATTTCGTTTTTTAAAGCATTCCATTCCGATACTGGAATTAGGGAATACTCCTGTTTCAGTTTGTTTAACCATTCATCGTGATATTCGTCCATAGTTTTCAAGTGTTCGCTTTCTAACTCTTTCACCTTCTCACGTAAAGTTACGTTGGGGTCAATTGTCAGCAATGGAATAGCCTTGATGTACTCAGCGAGTCTATCCTCTTCAGTCGTTCTGTCATAGTTAACATCCAGCCCTCTACTAACTCTGTGGCCTACCAGATATTCTCTAGTACCATAATCTATTTTTGATTTAATCATCTGAGTGATGGCAAACTTACGAAAGCCATGGCTGCGAGCTACCTCATCTGTCTTTACTCCAGATCTCTCTAATATGGTGCTTATGGTAAACTCTATCGTTCTATGTCTTAGTGGTTTGGGATATTGGCCTGCAAACTTATCTGTTATATCGAACTGCTCTCTAATCAGGGGATCTGTTGGTCTTAGTGGATCTCCGAACCGTTTACGATACGCGAGGTATGAATCTATAGCTGCAGCACATTCAGGAGTGCAGAAGGTATAGCATCTACCCTTGCGAGACGCTGCGTATACCAGGATCTTGTATAGGGAATATTGGGGAATCTTCGTGAGATGTCCTATTAGGAGGCCTGCTATGGCTCCCATCCTCATCCCCGTTGATGTCATGAGCAGGACTAGGACCTTACCTCTATCACCGGAGTGTTGTATTATATGACCAATTTCTTCATGAGTGTAAGCTCGATCTCCATCCGTTGCGGCATGTTCTGAGTTCATAGTGGAATCATCTGCCGGGATAAACCGGGTTATCTTGCGCTTGTTTAGCAAAATATCATTCATCTCGTAAAAGTGGAAGATTGAAGCCAAGGGGGTTCCAAGAGAGTAACGGTTGTAATGTTTTGTTTCCGATAAGAAATGAATATAGCCAATGATCTGAGATTCAATGATTTTGCGATTCTGTTGTAATAGGTCGGCTTGATTTCCTTCCATGTCCAGGTATCGGAGAAATCTGCGAAACGCAAGACGATAGACCTGCTTCGTAAAAGGGGAAGGAATAGCAGCATCTGCATCATAGATTTGCTGTGGTTCGTACTTGTTACTCATCTTTGATTGACATATTTCTGAGCGTGAAACTAGTTAAAAAAGACAGTATATCCTAGCGAATAAATGCATATCAACCAGCTCCCCCCTTGCAGTTAATTCCACTTTACCCTGATATTTTAAGCACATATTACCACCAGTTCTGGGATACGTGAACAGGTGCATCGAATAAACTGCATTTTCTGATTTCAGAATCACGCTCCTCACTTTTAAGAATAGGACATTTTAGATCCTGTAGTAGTACTCATCGTATTGTTAGCGACTTGAGTATCTAATCATTTAGATTGCAGCAAATAAGGTAGGCTATGAGTGTGCCAGCATTTTCAACTTTCTTGTCCTTTATCAATTCCTTCAATCGGCGTACGGGTATTGTTTCAATGTCAGTAATTACCTCTGTGGATTCGTATCTTGGCTTGTCCTTTGTTAGGTCGGTTGCTTTGAAAAGATGGACTACTTGCCTTGATTTGCTTACTGAAGGGTGGTAACTATATACGTGTTCTAATATCTTTGCAATGTATCCCGTTTCCTCTAACAATTCCCGCTTTGCAGTCGTTAGCACATTCTCTCCATGGTTTATGTGGCCTGCGGGGAATTCTAGCAGAATCTTTTGCAGAGGATACCTGAATTGTTTGATCATAACCAAAGTATTCTCATCGAAGAAAGGCACGATTACGACTACATCGGGTGATTTGTACCACGTATATTCTATAGTATTTCCACTACTTGATACTTGAACTTTGTCTTGGTACAGGGTTATCCATCGATTCTCATAGATTCGATTATTTTCGAGTGTTTTCCAGTTATCTGAAATAGTCAAGCCCACATTTCATTTCTATTAACATGTTTAAATATGTCACTCAAAGTTGGTCACCGAGGAATTCAGTCAAGCGCTCCTAGTCTCATAGGACGAGGATAGCCTTTGATTGGGTATTACCTAGTATTTAATTGGGACTTTGAGATAAGAGATTGGTAATGAGCTAAGAGCCTATTTATTCATGAAGCATGTCTGATCAACGATACTCATTTACTATTTTGTCCAAACTATCACGATTTCAGCAAATCCGACTTTTACTAACTGTGACTGAATCCCATCTATCTAAATCTGGAAACTCATCTTATTTGTTCGTCAGTACTCTTGAGTATGCATCAATGAATCTTTTTGCGTACAAATTAGCATTCCTTTCTGACCCTCGGTGTACACCTCCTCTGGATCTCAGATGATGATAGAATTCGTGAAGTATAACAAACGGATTGTAAAAGACGTCCGAATTCATAGCATAAATTCTATTTTCATTTTGAACATAGACGGCATGAACAGTTTTCCTTTTTCCTTTGATAGTGCCTACAACTATTTCCGGAGGACAAATTTTGCAAAGGTTACTCAAATCCGATAGCGCTTGTTCAGTGTCTTTATTAAGAATCTTCTGTACAATTCTTGCCATGCTCTCTTCGTCTAGCACAACACCTGATGAAGAAGTATCGGACATAATCTTGCTATATGATTGCGTGGGTATTTTAACTTGTTTTTCTATTTAAAGAAATGAGCACAAGAAATATGAATAATACTTAGCGATTGCCATGATCCATTTAGGATAGAACTAGTTAAGACTCATTGGATGCTAATGTTACTACTAGCACCACCACACTTAACCAAACAAATCTTGACTCTATACTTTGGAATATTTTAATGAAAAGTATATGGTAAAGAAACCTAACTCATGATCATAAGTTTTGGTAAATTGAATTTCTGTTAAAAACAACCTGGCTGATTTCAGATTTTCTAATACACCTTTAGTATTTACTACGCGAGAGGGCAATATCATTTCTTTTGTTAGGACCAATATGTTCTAGAGGAGGAGGAGGGCATAAGAGTCAGATTAATGATTTTACTAATATTAGTTATTTTGAATAGTTGTTGTAACTATGAAGCCGCTTTTAGATTGCTGCCATAGTTTGCAAGCGTAGATCCTAGCTAATTAGAATTTTAGAACATCGTATGAAGTACATTATCATATTCAGCTCAATTGACGAAATTAATAAGACAGTAAGGTTGGAAGTAAGCATAAAAAACCAATCCTGCTTGCAGTTTCGGATGTGCATAAAAAGTCACGTTGCATTGTTGTAACAGTAGTGGTTAATCGACTATATTCTGAATCATTACGTTCCATCTGGTAATACCATGGCACGAGCACTGAACCGATAAGAAAGAACAAGATGGCTACGGACAAGAGACTTTTATATGACGTAATTTGTAACACAGGATGTGAACAAACAGCTCATAATTGGGTTCATTGTCATCTCAGCTTCCATTGCAATCTTCTCTTTTACCTTTGATATCTCTCATGCACAGACCAACATTAATGGCAACAATTCGATGGGGCAATCATTTGGGTCGACTAACGGTACTTTTGCCTCGGCATTGGATTTGTTTGTTGTGGCAGACAGTATTGGAGGATATGGTGTGTATGAAGAACATCTACCCAATACCTTTTCCCCTGGAGAAGATATAGTGCTGTATGTGGAACCAGTTGGATTTTCACATGAACCTGTGGAACCAACCTTGTCAAACAATGAAACTTTATACTTGATGAATTTTACTGCTGACGTCGTAATTTCTGACACTGAGGGAAACATCCTCGGGGGATTTGAGGATCTCCCAATTTCTCACATAGTTTCGCATCATCAAAATAAGGAAATAAATCTAGTAATTACGCTATCTCAGTCACAACCTTTTCCTCCAGGTGACTACAGGCTTTTGTATACGATAAATGATGAACCCTCTGGCAATGCTTTCGAACTTGCCAAAGATGTGAGGATCATCCCCGAAAATGGGTGATAAGGTCTGGAACCTTTAGAGATGGAATAGTCTTGTAATACTAGAGGATGGTATTTTCAATAATTAATGTCCTCTTCAAGTTTAAGCCGGCGTAAGAGTAAGCTTGGAACGACTGATCCATTTGAAGGATTATCAATTTAAATGATCCAAGTTATATCTCTTGAGATCATATGATAAATACAGGGTATGTCTGAAATTCATTACAATTCAGAAACAAAAGAAGAAGCGCCAGTTCCGACCGAATTGATGGGTGGACATGCTGTTACTCAAGAAATGACTCCAGTAGAAAAAATGATACCACTTGAGGCAAGCATTAAATCAGCAGCTACTGAGGAAAAGCTCCCAAAAACAGAGATAGAATCAAGACAGCAGAAACTTCGCCTTCGAAAAACGACTCGAAGGAAACAAGCAAATGCAAAGTTAGCTCAACTATTGAAGATAGCCAAGAGGAATGAAGTTGAGATGTATGAAATGAGAAAGTCGATAGAATCCTTAGATCGTGTGGAGAAGAAGACAGCAAAAAGCAACTTGCAGTTGATAAAGCAATTTCGATTGCAGCTAGTTCAATTGCGTTATCAAGTGATGCGAATTCAGAAAGACATTCGCAGAATGCGGACACCATCAGCATCAACAATGAAGATTAGAAAAATTAAGGTCCCAGAAGGTAAAACTACTTCTAAATTAAGGTCTAAAAAAAGCGAAATACCTTCTTATGGTAAAGCTAAAAGGAGGAGGAGGACCAGATAGTTACAATGAACAGTTTCTTTTTCATGTATTAGTAGGCTAATGTTGCACTAGACTTGTACCAAGGAACAGGATATTTTTTGAATCATTCGCAAGATCAAGCATCTGAGAGATGAGTGAGCTTACTAATATCCAATTTCTGGATATTTATCGGAAACTGCGTGCTCTTCTTATGACAGATGATTACGACAACCTAGATTTTCGTATAACGAGTTCACTATGAAACCTAAAGAATAAGAGGCCGAGAAGTGGATAAACTATTAGCAGATTGATATGCTTTGATTGTCAGATGACCTTATCCCATTAGATGGACGGATAAACAGAGATATTTTTTATCTGAAATTTCATTGGCATAATAAGAAAAAGAGTGCTGTTAGCGATTTGGCCTTGGCTGATGCTAAGATTTCTTCACGAAGGTAGGAACAGGTTCGAAATATTGAACACACTGAACATACTGAAGCATAGGAGTAAGAATAATACAAACGGCAGGTAACTAGCCTGCCGCCGGGTCATGGTTGATCTAGCCAGAATAATCCTAATAACCGTGCATATACTCTACACTATCCAATAAAAGAGTTACAAATTTGAGCATAGTACGTAGAGCGATACACTTTCCATTGCGTATAATCTTGAGCAAGATAAAGATTAGATTCATAGGCTCAAAGCATTTCATCGAGATACTTTAGTCTAAAAGACAATGAGGACGGGAAAACACAATGACTCAGACTATCAAAAGCAAAGAAGTGACAGGCAAGATATCGGTATATTACCATTAGAAAGGTGAATACACAAAAGACTTATGTAAGAACATGAAGTAGTCAGATAAGACTGCACAATTAGGCAGGCAGGCGCGGTACCTTCATATATTACTTTCAAAGGTTCGTTCACCCGCGCCTGCTTCTTATTTGACATGAAATTAGTTAGTTTAATTATAATCAGCATGAGTTCAGAATGAGTTTATTTATTGTTATCGCAAACAATACTACAAATTGCTGACAAATGATTGGACAGGATATCCACTATGTGGAGTACAAATGCCGTCAGCGATAAATAATACCAAAACTGTTTAGAACATATGTCAAGACTTGCCGAAATGGATGAAAACATGTTGAATATGGCAAAGAAAAAAGTCCTCTTTTTAGGCATTGACCCTAAATTGATTGATGTCAACTTAGCCACTACGACTGGATGGGATGCCAACCGGGTGAAGGCGGTTTCACAAGAGGCAAATAATAAACTAACGGAACTGG
>JAATVP010000012.1 GCA_014523625.1 Nitrososphaerales archaeon TH5896 | reverse complement strand
TCAAATCCCGGTGACCGCATCACAAGTTTGTTTTTGTCTATGCGAACCGACTTTTATATTACGAGTACTACTCAGGTTACGGACCACGTGTGTATGCAATACAAGGCAAGAATTGTAATACTCTTTTTAATGTTCATATTTTTGATCGCTAACTTTCTGATGTCCGTGTAAACAAGCTCCACTTGGGAATACCTATCCCTTTGAGATATGATGAGATCAAGAAAAAAGTATTATATATGGCTCGGCGCGACCTAGGAAAACTGAATGAAATTAATCTTTAGCGATCCGGCATTTTCATTTCAATTGATCAGAGCTTTAGGGTCCGCTTACTATGAGGGAGCAGATATTGGTGAATGCGTGTCTACAGCTCATAGTATCAAGGAAGGTGATTTTGAAAGTTGTACAATGAATGGTATAAAACCGCTGAGAGAGTCAGCAAATTTGGTGATGAATGTATTTCTTTGGCGCATGTTGTAAGCGGACAGCAAGCATAACTGCGCTTTTCCAACTATTGCAGAACTGCAGAGTTCTTTTTGCATGAAAATCAAGGATCCTAGAATCGTTTTGGCATGGAAAAAAAGTGTAAGCTCATTTAATGAGGCAGCGAAATTATTTCCTCATTATTTTGAACTTATAGGGATACCCTATGAAGGAACTATCATACCGGAGTACTTTTTCGCACCTTTTGAAATTGCAGATGGGGGTGATACCACTAAAGGTATTAAAAGTAATACTTGTAAAAATGAATCCACACCAATCCTGATTGTGGATACAGGTTTTGATGGGACTCAGGAAGAGCTTTATTCACAATGTGTTGTCGCAGCGCTTCAAAGAGAATACAAATATGTAACTTCTGAAGGCCCAGGCCAAGGAAAGGTGATACTAAACAAGGAATTCCTTTTAGGGAAAAAAAGTAGTAACACCAGTTATAGATTACGTCTTGAATTGCGATAGGCGTGAAAATCCGAATTCAATGGAGGAGGTATTTCCTAGCCGGATAGCTTTAATAGGAATAAGTCTCGGTGGATATTTTGCAGAACGGGCTGCAGCATGCGAAGAGAGACTTTCCTGCCTGTATTCTTAATGATGGAGTATTTGATTTGTATGAATCATTTATTGGGAAATATCGAAATTCTCCTCTCGAAGTTATAGTATCTAGTATAAATTCAGATCTGGTTAATACGATGGGGGCTAAACACTTCAGCGAGATGGTCGTTTCCTAATGGGATGTGGGCCTTTGGGGCAAATACGCCATTTGAGCTTTTGCAAAAGTGCAAAGAGTTCACTCTAAAAGGAATAGCTAAGAAGATAAAATGTCCGACTCTAGTTATGGAAGTCCAAGAAGATGTTTCTTTTCCAGGTTAGCCTAAGACGGTTTATGATGAGTTGTCACATATGTAGAAATATTTTCTATTTACTTCAGAAGAGGGTGCTGGAGATCATTGTCATGTTGCTGCGATATCTCTAGCCAATCAGAGAATATTTGATTGGCTTGACGAACTTTGGGCTGCCGGCAGCTCCTAATACCATTCGTTATCTCTTTATTCTGCGGTAATAATAGAATCTTTGATATACAGCATATTATAAATATTCGTCACCCTGATTAATGAAAAGAAATATTCGAATCGTCTTTCCGGATCTTGGCTATGAAGAGGTTGAGATAGAATTAGATGTTTCACTAGCACCAAAAACGGTAGAAGCAATCCTTGCGAAATTGCCAGTGATTGTTAACATGAATAGATGGGGTGATGAATTGTATACTGATAACACAAGTATAGTTATGCAAGTGAAAGAAAATTCAAAGACTGAAGTTTCTGAATTAGATTTTGCTTACTGGCCCGATGGAAATGCATTTTGTTTATTCTTTGGGCCTACTCCAATTAGTGAGGACGGAAAAATATTGGCATACTCTCCTGTCAACGTAGTCGGAAAAATTGTTCATCCGAATAAAGCCAAGCTCTTGAACAAGATTAAGGACAAGATGATAGTAATTATTGAGGTTTCGGAAATGTTACATCGCCCTTAATTTTCCTAATGCCTGTATTATGACATTTTATTCGCGCTGATGAGCTTAGTGATCGACAAGGCGGGGTTTGTTTATCACTCTTTTTTTGTACGAATTCCTAAACGGAGGCGTCTCTCATTCTAAACTTAATGCCTCATATTTTGTACTGTCTTGGCGGCCGGCTAGGATCGCTGACTCTTAAATATTCAAGAAAAGTTGTCTTTTAATTTATTTCTCTTCGTTATAATATGCCTTTGTTAGAACTTCAACTATTTATTCTATATATAGATATGATGTGGTCTCCGCGGTGCAATATCGATTCAGACAATGGACAATTATTTTATCTCAAGACAAATCTAACTATCCCTCCCCCATGGCAACACACATTACTCATTATAAGGTCTTAAATGGCGGTCACTTCATCCAGAATGAATTACCAACTTTTAGAATACTCCTGTTCAGAGTGCGGAACGTTACTAAAGAAGACAATAGGAGAGGCATATCAGGATCTTTTGACAATCAATGTGAAAGAAGAATGCCCAAAATGTGGTTCTGTCCTAAAGACTCTGAAAAAAGAATGGAAAAATCCACCACAACCACAGCAACTGTATGACAATAACAAAAGACGATCAATAGCATTACAATCGTCAATACTCTCATCAAAATTCCAGACGGCATATGATGAATTTACTAGCAGACTGATGTTTGATATCGAGCCTTTAGATTCTTCTCTTCAGAACCTTAATACGAAGGGCAATACATTAGCTATAATCGGCGATAATAATCATAGCAAAAATAATAGAAAATTCACAAATATTCTCTTGACCAGACTATGTATCTACTCTTTATCTTTATTACGGCGGCGAGAGGGCTTTAGTTTATCATCAACACCATCATCACCGCATTTATTGCCGTATGTAGTAATTGTAGATGCCGGAAATAGTTTAGATTTTTATCAATTTGTAGAATTTATAAGACAATATGGTTTAGACATAAAAGAGACTTTACAAAGAATAGTTGTAAGTAGAGCTTTTACAGTCCATCAACTAACCAATCTAATTATTAATGAATTACCTAATATCATTAGACAACTTGACACGTGTCTAATAATTGTTCCAGATTTATTGCACATGTTTACTCATGATCCCAACATTGATCGTAAAGAAGCGAAACATCTAATAAAAGAAATTGTTTCTACGATAAGGAAGATAACAATATCATCAAGTCGAACTCGATGCGTAGTATCTTGGAATTATCACCACCAGTCTTCTTTATACATCAAGTCTCTTCTTCCAATATTTGATAAATACATTCAAGTCACAAGCTTCGGAGGAAGATCATCATCATCATTCCCACAATTAAGTATGAAGATCAATCACAAAATGGACGATGAATGTTGCAGCAGCAATAGTAATAATAGGAATAATAGTTGTAATAACAGTCGTCATTGTTTACTTCAGGCAAGAGACATATATTTCGTTCCGCAAATGTCTAGATGAGGAGTCAATGCGACCAGCTCAGAGCTGGAATGACAGAAAGACGATATGACAACATCAACACGCTGTAAAAGCAACAACAAACCCAATATTAATGTCCATTTCATGCAAGCGGACAAGCGTAAGAATACTTAAGTAAATTTGAGGAGTAAATTACATCAATGAGAAGGATGCAAAGCTCAGGGTCAACTAGTTCATCTCATCCGATATCTAGTTCTCAGTCGAAAAGTCAAGCAGAAGAAACAGCCAAATCTGTCAAAGACGCTGCAAAGGCAATTCGAGATGCGGCTGTTTCCACGCGAGAAGCAGTCAAGGCATTTAGTGATAGCGGCGTTGTTACAGAGCTTGCCGAATCGATACAAGCAGCAACGAAGGCTGCTAGAGACACAGCACAAGATATGAGAGATACAAGCAAGGAACTTCACGAAAGTCGAACAACACCTAAGGTCGTAAGTGCCATACATCAAACGTTGTCAATAGTTGAAGAAACAGGGGCCAAAGCAAACGAAACAGCAACTCTACTTTCGAAGCCTGCCCCTCAAACGACAGGAACTCCTTTAAAGGCGACTAAAAGGAGAAGGAAATCAAGAGATGATACCGTTACAAAGAAACCGAGGAAAAGGTTAACAACGGACAAGACTAAACTCAAACTGATTTCAAGGAATTAGAAAGAATATCGAATATAAGTACTAAAGTTGGGAGAAAAAATCGTAGAAGCGAGAAGTAGAAGTGGGGTGTCGTTACATAAGAAATAAACTAAATGATATGAGTGATTGGTAATGCTTCTTCTCTCTATGAAAAAATTGAGAAAGCTTCATGAACTGAAACAGAATTTTTATCACCACAATGACAGAATAATGCTATCAAGAATAGCTTCAGCAGCATTCCAATATTTGGCTCCATCAGGGCCAACAACTCCGGTGCATATCTAATGGGATCAGAGGGCAGATTAAGGAAAATGAAAATAAGTCATACCGCCTTTCTTAAGGCGATATTTTAAATGCATAGTATAAAAAATGGAAAACAGATTGACGAACTAACAATTAGGGATTATTTCTCTTGCTTCCCAGTTTCTTGCTTCCAGGTTTGCCAGGTCGCATATCCATCATATTTCATAGATTTTCCTCAGATCCTAACTATGTATAACAGCCATGGAATATGATTTGACTGCTAATGAATTAGAAACTGCGTGTTCTGTCGGGAATTGTCTCGACGACTGTTGATGCTCCGAAATTGACGAACAATGCTACAGCGACAATTGGAAGCAAAGCTTCGGAGGTTGCCTACTGAAAAGATATTTCAATAGGAAACAAATCTGATTTGATTATGAATGCGACTAGCAATGGCCCACACATTGAAGGATTAACAAAGAAACCAATAGGCAACATTAAATAATCCGTCCCAATTGGCCAGGGATAATTATTATCCTGTGAATGTATTTTACTCCAGTTAATGACAATGCAAGTAACTCTATCCTTCGAGTAATATGTATAACCTCTTTTCTTCAAATGGGGAGGAGGATCACAGTACTGACTATAATATCTACTTGACCATGAGCATGAAATATACTAAAATGTAAGAGGATCGTGTCTAGAGTATAGAAATTGTGTTTTGCATTTTAACTGGGTTTCGCCATTAAGAAATTGGGTACAACGTTATGCCATTATAGATTTATAAGATTCGATCCTAGGTACATAATATGCCAGAATTTCCTGATACCTATGCGTGGATCAAATTGATTGATAAAAGCAAAGGTAAAGCAGTTCCTAGTGGATCAACACTAAGTCATCCTTCTAGTATTACGATCCGCTACGTTGTAGCCAACGACAGCAACCAGCCTGTGGGAGAAATTGCCGTAATGGGTGTTCTCTATAAGGATAATGTGAAAGTTATGCCGAGCCCGTTACCTATAACATGGATTACGCTACAAGCGAACCAGCTATGGAAACATGAATATAACGTGAATAGCACAGGAGAGGCGAATGAATTCCGTGCCACACTATTCGGAGGTGTTGGCAGTTCTATCACAGAAGAAGATGAGAGGAATAACGTTTTTAATACGAAATTTTCATTCTCGGCCGCTCATTAATAGTAAAGCGCAAACGATCATTACTTCATCTGATAGGTTTAGCTGAATTGAATCACACGGCATGACTAATGTATAAAAGTGTCATGGTTTAGGGGCTTTAATTTTGTTTCTTTTGTGTCCCATCCGCTACAAATTGATTTGACTCAGAATAGTATTAATAGGAACAGAACATTTTCAAGGAAGACTCCAGGGCCAATGCGAAGAGCATACTGCACAATTTGTAAAATTATAGTAGATATTAGATCATCTTCCTATGTAAGACTTGCTAATCACAGAGCTGCAATCGAAGGGTTCTGTCCGATCTGTAATTCAATTCTACTCAATACCGGAATAATGCCAACCTCCTCCAAAAAACCGAGGGGCATCTAGAAGAAAAGGTAGAAGCTAAGCATATATTCATCTACCCGTTGAATAGTGTAATGACTCATACTCATAATACATGAGTCAACTAAATTTTGCAATTATAACTATTTGAAAGCGGGGAAATGACTTGTAAGTGTATGTTATGCGATCAACGGGAAATGAACCTTTACCATGTAAAAGATATAAGCAAACATATCAGAGGACGACATCTCAAGGATCATATAGGATGTTTGTAGAATCGTATTTTAAGCGAAAGAGTTGAAAAATTATTCTGGCATGCTCAGGATACGACTATTTTTGCGCATATCAAAGAAATTAGGCATTATGATCCGTTCCACATGACTATTCTCTTTATCATACGTTGGAGCTGTCACAGACTGTGGCTGGTACTCATTCATCCATTCTTTCTCTTATTCAGTTAACATAGATGCATCCACTATTTCCTGAATATGCGCGCGCTTTTTCTTTTTGTACTCTTTGAACCACAGTTCATCATATTGGTCTTGCAATTCGAGTTGCTTTCTTATATCATACGCGAAAACAGAATCGCCTAGCAATCCTAAATCAGGGAACGAACTTCTTTGCAGTCCCCTGTCTGTCTGTATGTTTTGAATAGCAATTGCCCACCCCTATTTACCTTAAATATACTAAATTTATTAAATAAGGTCATATCTACAAAATAAAGTGTAAATCAACAAGTGAAAATAATCTGGGATGAATTTACACCTCGCAAAAATGGACTATACGTTTCGACTAAAAGAAGGCATTTGTTTTCGGTAATTTTGCGCTCAAAAAATCACCGCTTTACTTTTCATGGACTATCAATAGAGTACAGGGCTAATGCCTTGCCGTTTAATCCGGTAAAATCTTAATCTCATGTGCGTATGCATACTTCTCTTACCAATATGTATGCACAGACTAAAGCTCCGCCCTTTTCATCTCGTAAAAATACATATGATATATACTCCTAGCCCTGTTTGATCTCATTGAAAAGCGGCTGAATATACTATCAAATCATGAAAGTACAACATTATCTGGAATCGATAGCATATTTTCTTCTTACAAGCAACGCAACAACTGATGTTTTGATAAATGTCGCACTCCAATAACCTTGGATCTCCAGAAGTGAGGGCAGGAGCAAATGAACGTGAAGGGTTCATCAATACTCCTGATATAAATGCTAGAAAGAAAATGTCAAGTTCAACTATTCTATTCCTCCAATGACAAGTCCGCCCAATCCCCTCAATCCTTTGGTATAGACAAGTACCGCTATTACAGCCGTTAATAATACAGAGACATGTATTTCAATTTCAACTAGAATAGGCAAGGAAAATGAATAAGTAGGTGAATTTACACCTAAATCGGCTTCTCTTCCAATGATATACATTACGTATAAACTACCTAGTAACGCACCCAAGAAATTTGCTGTAGAGTAGTATAATAGTTATAGTTTTGTAATGTGTTTTGTGATTAGAAACCCTACTGTCACTGCAGGTCCTCTACAATGCTAGTTGAACAAATGTTTTACTATCTCCTAGCTAAATACTTGATAGTTACTGCACAAAATTGATGCAACATTTCTTTTATTTGCATCCTTCTGTACTACTTTTAAGCGTCATCATCATGGGAGTACTTGAGGCATGAGGTTCTCAGTGTTTGATCATAAGAAGCCAAAAGGAATCATTGTGATCCCATTTATTTGGTCCTATACCGGAGTCGAATACAGGCTGTTACGAAGCTGATATAGGGTTTAGCCGGGTGCGAAGCTATATAGAGCAGCTTATCGTTTATTGACTCAATTGAACAATCTAAATCGAGTGCAGTATCGTTATTCTGTCAATTCTGTATCAACTTTGTTTTGTTTTGTAATCGGCCTTCTTTCACTTTCCCTTTATTTGGAGCAATCAAGCTCATTGATTCCAAAGGTGGATGCGTCAAATTTAGCCAAGAACTATACTTTCTTGATGGCATTGGATTCTCCAAACATTGGCGATGAGGAGACAAATACAGATGATTTACTTCCACAGCCTGAAGGAATTGACGTAGACAGAGAGGGCAATGTTTTCGTGAATGAGATTGGAGAAAATCGTATCAACATATTCAATGCTAATGGCACACTCATATCTACTTGGGGCTCGTCTGGAGAAGATCTAGGACAATTTAGCCATCCTCACGGAAACGAAATTGAAGATGAAAATAATCAAGATATTAATGAGGTATTTGTCTATGTTGCAGACCAAAATAATGACCGCATTCAGAAGTTCTCTAAAGATGGAACATTTGCAACAACTTGGGGTGAAGAGGGCGAAGGGAATGGCCAGTTTCTACATACACATGGCATAGATCTTGACTCAGATGGCAATGTCTATGTAAGTGACAGAGATCAACCCAGTATCCAAAAATTTTCTAGTAATGGGACCTTTATTAATAAGTGGGGGTCTGAAGGAACAGCTGATGGACAGTTCATACAGCCGTGGGACGTTAGTGTTAGTCAAGATGATAGGGTCTTTGTTCCTGACTATGGTAACAACCGAATACAGATATTCTCAAAAGAAGGTGATTTCATAACCTCTTGGGGAACAGCTGGGTCTGGCCCTGGGCAATTCGAAGGACCCGCCGTGGTAGCATTTGATGCTGATAATAATGTTTACGTAACTGACTCTGGTAACCATCGTGTACAGAAATTCACGGGCAATGGAACATTTATTACTGAATGGGGTAAAGAAGGGCAAGAAAATGGACAATTTTCTATGCCTGAAGGACTTGCAGTGGATCTTTTATCAGGGAAGGTATATGTATCTGATACTAGTAATAATAATGTACAGGTCTTTGCCCCCTTAGAGAACTGAATTGTCTTTACCACAAAGGTTTGCGCAAAGCAGAATCGTATTCTAGTTTCCTGGATTTGGTCCCGTAAAATCTGCTTTGATGAGACCTAGTAGTGGTATAGTATTCATACCTTCAAGCTGCAGTCGTGCATTGAATTCAATAGATTAATTGCCGCGGTCAAATTATCTACATTTACCACTAGATCGAGATAAATCGTGCTTATTTGTCTCAATGTTCCTAAACTACATTATGAACAACGGCTGGTTGTGGAACCTAACGACATTTGACACATACTCTAGTAGGAATTCTGATTAGGAGATAACAACTAAAATGTTATAGATCAATCGATTTTTTGTAGGATTGTTTGAATCAGCTTACATATACTTTGGGGAAAGGCTTCGAACTTATGATCAAGATTTTGTGAGGCTATCGCACGTCGGCTTACAACTTGATTTTTCCTAGTCGAGTCTGAGCTCGCTCCCACAATTGCGGCATAACCTGCAGTGTTTGACGTTAAAACGACCACACGACTTACAAATGACATTCTCGCAAATTTCCGCAATCTTCTCTAGGTATTCTTCTTTTTCCCTAGTCACAAATTTCTGTTTGTTCTTTGAAACCAATTTCCGATCTAGGATTATGTCGAAAAGCAATATAAGGCGCAGGAATTAATTTCCTACTATATATATGAGTCTGAATTATCACCTAAAAGATAGCAGGTAGATTAATCTACGATTGAAGTCTTTCTACGGACAACTAATCCATCCTATTTACGCTATAGAATCCATTCTCCCATGAAACTGACACTCCAAGAATTAGTCGCCCTCCAAGTAAACATAGTGTGTCACCAATAAGTTGGTTCCTAACTCGTGTTTGCAGTTGGAAATGGTGATTCGATGGTCCATGTGTTAGTGGCTGGATCGTATCGTTTGTTATTCTCAAAGGTTCCTTGACGACGCTCTCAACTCATTACGTAGATAGATCGTCAATTCTAGCAGTTCCTATTCCACTTCTTTTTGACGGAATTGGTTCAAGACATGTAGTCCGCTCGTAGGAGGTTGGATTGTATTTTTCAACAATATCCATCATTATTAAGCGTTCCCAAACTAGTTATCACTCCGTCATACATCTCATCCTTTGATTATCACAATCTAAATAAATAACATGTCAAAATAGTTCAATTGGAATTTTGAAGAATATAAAATTCAGTATAACCTGCTTTAGACCGAAAAAAGAACACCCAAAAAACTATTTTTCGGATAGATGAACAAGATTCAATTTTCACAAAAGAAAAAAAATGCGTAATTTAATTTGGCAGGCTTAACAAATTTGAAATTCGAACATCTGCCACTAAAAGTTGCTCTACTTGGGACTTACATTAACAAATCTGTAATAATTATCAGACTATTCAGATTCTGCAACACCATAGTTGTCTTCCATTTCTCAATCATTAGTTTAAATAAAGGTTATGACTGATAATTAGGTGGCACTAATTCGAGAGAATGCAAGAAAATGGCTACTGAACGTCCTGAGCATTTGAAGGTAAACAAGACCGAAGAATCTTATGATCATAGTCATAAGTTTGATCTTCGTTCTCATACCAATTATCCTACCAAACCAGAATATAAGAATAGGCGAATAAGAGTTGGTATCGATGTAGGCGGTACGTTTACCAAAGCAGTAGCAATAGATATGTCTACAGGAAGTATCATAGGAAAATCTACTCTACCGACTACTCACAAATCAAATGAAGGTGTTGCAACGGGCATCTTACAAGCACTATCAGATGTTATGAATAAATTTGAAATACAAAATTCTGAAGTAGAACTCATATCTCATAGTACTACTCAAGCCGTGAATGCCCTGCTCGAGGGTGATACAGCTAAGGTTGGAATCATAGGAATGGGGGTCAAATTAGAGAAGTCCAACATCATAAAACGTACACACATAAAGGATATCACACTAGGTGGTAACGGAAATAAGTATATCGAGACATGCTATAGGTACTTGGATACTTCTACTTATCTGGACGAAGAAAAGGTGAGATTTTTAATCCTCGAACTTGTACGCGAAGGAGCCAAAGCCCTCGTGATCAGTGAAGCGTATGGTGTTGATGACCCTAGTAACGAAGATTACGTCGAGAATATCGCGAGGTCAAGTATTACGGGAGACGATGCCAAAAATGTTTCTGTGATTGCAGCTCATGATTTGACAGGAATTTATGGTCTTGAGATCCGGACTATGACTGCTGTGATTAATGCAAGTATACTTCCGAAGGCTGCTAATACAGCAAAGTTTGTTGAACATGCAGTAAGAGAGAAGCTTGGAATCTCCAAAAATACATCTATAAAGGTAATGAAAGGCGACGGTGGAGTTACAGGTATCGATGCGTTTGAAACAAAGCCGATATTAACTGTTCTTTCAGGTCCAGCAGCTAGTGTTGCGGGGGCATTACTTCACCTAAGGGTATTAAATGGAGTCTTTGTAGAGGTCGGTGGAACTTCGACAAATGTATGCATAATAAAGGATGGTAAACCTAAAGTGAACTATACTACTATAGTTCAACATCCTACATGTATTCGATCTTTGGATGTGAGGGTTGTGAATGTCGCAGGAGGCTCTATTGTCATGTTGTCAAGCGACAAGAGGAAAATATTAGACGTGGGCCCTAGATCCGCGCATATAGCCGGTTTAGAGTATTCCTGTTTTGCTGATCCTTACGAGCTTAAGGAAGGAACGATAATACGATTTAGGCCTGAGATAGAGGATGACTCGGCTCTCAAACACTCAACCAGTACATATGAAACCGATATCGTTAGCGGAAAGCAAAGCATGATCTACGCCGTAATTAAGGGGAGATGTCAAACTAAGGGGGTAGGAAAAGAGGACAATGAAAGAGAAAGGTATTTTGCCATAACGACTACGTGTGCAGCTAATGCGCTTGGTTTGCTTTCTGATGACGATTATGCCAAAGGGAATACTGAGTCTGCAAAAATTGCCTTATCAATTCTTGCCAAGGAGATAGGTACTACGACTGAAAATGCTGCCAAACAAATACTTGATATCGCGACTGACAAGATTGTCCATATCATGGACCCTATGCTAAAGGAATATGCTCTAACATATAACAGACCAAGAGGATTCTTGCTAAATAGAAAGGGAAATAATGATCATTCTGGACATGATGAAGGAAATAAAACCAATAATAGTTTTATTTTAGTGGGAGGAGGTGGAGGTGCATCGGTCCTAGTTCCTCATTTAGCCAAGACACTTAATGTGAATTATAAGAAAGCGGACCACGCTGAAGTTATATCATCAATCGGTGTAGCTGCTGCCATGATTCATGAAGAACTTGAAAGAACAGTTGATGTGAACCCCAAACCAGAAGAGGTTTCTCTATTAATGGATGAAGTCAAGGACCTGGCCTTGGCTAAAGGCGCTCTACCGGAGTCTATCACTATACATTCAGAATATGTCAGCGATCGATCTGTCTTGCGGGTTACTGCGACTGGTAACATGAGCTTAGACATAGGCACAACCAATTCGAGGGAAATTGGCGAACATGAGGCCGAAGACATCGCAAGGAGTCTTTTCGGAACAGCTTCGAGCCCTAAATCAAGAGAGACAGGCAATGACATAAAGGAGAGCGATCGCAATATGACTGTCAAACGTATTGATTTCAACGTGAAGAACTATCATATATTTGAATGTGAAAAAAAAGTCAAGAACCTATTCGGATTTATCCCCCGTTCACAGAAAAAGCAAACTTCAATATTGATTCTCGATAAGTTTGGGAGAGTAAGACTATCCCTAACAGGTGTAAGCATCATCAAGGGTATCAAGAAAGATGTCTTGACTGATTTGCTTACATTACTCGGGAACCCTATTGATTTGACAGAAAGAAATGATAGCGATACAAAGGAAACGTTTCGTCACAGCAGCAGAAATACAGTGGACAAGCACTGGGATCTTCCACCACAGGTACATCTTTTGGATGATATTCGGTTGATAGATTTTTCGAATCTCACATCTCCAGAGAATCTTTCTAAAGTCATTAGAGATGAAGTTCAAAAATCATCTTCCAAAGACATTCTTGCTATAATCAAAAAGTAACGTATTCGATTCGTATTAACTTATCAGCTGACATCACCTTTCATCATATTTCCACTGAATTGAAGAGCAACAATACGATAGAGTAAATATTCGCATTCTTATCTTTATCAAGGGAATGTTATATTTGGAGGTATTAAGGGGGTAAGTTTGAATCACTAATCAAATTTCGAACGATCCGCTAAATGTTACCATGGATGTGCGATAGCAAATATAAATAACCATCTGGTACTTCCTTAATATCGGTAATAACCCCAAAACCTTGCCCTAATGCCACATTTTTAAGTTCCTCATTGTCGTTTGCAATCTTATCTCCAAGATCTCCTTCAAGATGTAACTTCGTTCTGTCATCGCTTAATTCAAAATCATATAGGTAGTCATTATTGTAATCGGCTACGAACAAATCATTTTGATACTCTTCTCCAAGAACATCTCCTCTAAGGAATTCTAAAGCAGTTACGCCAACGGACATATTCCAAGCAAATTCAGGGCTATTGTATCTTCCTTTATCTGCGAACGTTTCTAAATTGTCGAGTGTAGTTATCATATTGTCATCAAAATATCCTCTGGCTGCAGGTAAAGGATTTGAAGTAGTAACTGGCCACATTCCTTGCACTCTTAACCATCCACTATTGAATCCAGGCTCCACAAGGTTAATTTCATCACCATAGCCAGGCCCATTCTCAGTGTCCCATAACTTACCCGTAACCGGATCGAATGCAAGTCCAAACCCATTTCTTATACCAAATGCAAAATATTTATTAAGAGGACTGTGATCCGCCAACACGCCAGTAGTACCATTTTCTCCCCCCCAATAATGGCTTACCAAAATGGTGTTATTCTCAGAATTCCACCCCTTCCATCTGGTGGCGCTCCTGTAGAAACGTTGGAAGATTCAGAGTTTACTGTACTTGTTTCAAATGGTCCGGCACACCAAGATTCCCAGCAACTGTCACCGTCTCCTGCTAAAACATAAACGTTACCATCAGGTCCTATTTTCAGTACGCCTCCATTATGATCTGCACCTGGTCCAACAGGCAGATCCAAAATTAGACTCATTTTTACCAACTCGCTGCCGGTCCATTCGTATCTGTATACTCTATTACCCAGAGGATTTGTGTTTTCATCACAATTAGTTGCGCCTGGACAGATGTCGTTACCATCCTCAGTAGATTGAGTATAAAATAGACCCCTGAGATAAAGATCCGAGCACGTAGCTGACAGTCTATTATATGAATGATTTCGCGTGTCCTTTTACAAGATATACATATGAGAATCCCCTAACTTCACATCTTAAGAATAGTAAGAAATATTCAACATATTCAATATATTCTGCATACAACTCAAAATGCTATGGTGTTTGTCTCATTATTGATCTTTGTGGTCGATATATTTTGGGATTAGGCTGGTAGAATAAAAATTTGAGAGCCTTAAGACCTATTCGATTGAGAACGGCTAGAAAAATAAGAAGAAAATTTGAGATTATTATAATCTTTAGTAGTTGCATCATCAATCTAGTTTAGATAGCATTTAAATATTAGGCTACACTAATTAGGTTAGTCTAATCTAGAATGAGCCTTACCAGTAACTACGAAGAAAATAACTCACTATTGCTATTGAGAGAGGTCGCAGAAATGATAACTTATAAAATAATTACATCAACAATGTACTCAGCGAAGACCGTTCTCCAGATCTCAACTGAAAACAAATTACCATTGAGTTCAACTTATAAAAAAATAAATAGATTGTGCAAAGTGGGTATATTGTCTGTAGAGAGAGCGTCAATCGACGATAATGGAAAGAAGGTTCTATATTATAGGAGTAAGATAAAGGCGATTGAGGCATGCCTGAATGAAAATGGACTCGCAGTTCACGTCAAAAAATAGGTGCAAGTGATTTTCTAGCTGAAAAGCATTTCATATTAGCCTTGATACTAATGGTAACATCAAGCTAGCCGGACCCCCCACTAGATAAGTTACCAAACAATGCAAGCTATTATCATTTCATTTCTTTGAATAAAATGTAACTCATATTTGTTAGCACACAAACTGGCAGTGTGTTTGATTTGACGATCTGATTATATCACAAATAGTCTTAATGCCTTTCTGTGCTGTAACTCACCTAATGAAGCTTATTATGCAATAAGAAGTTTTGAAAAACCTGTTTTAATTTTTATTATGTTCTCATTATTGAGAAATGGCTATTAATTCAAATAACAATCATTTAGGTTAATTTAATGTCTTGAATAGACAAGTATTGAACAGAAAATATAAGTTCGTTATATATACGTCTCTTTTAGCTGCTATATCCATGCCGTTGGGCTTAATGACATTCAATCCTGTATTCGCCCAAGGCACGACTGAAAGTGATGCAGCAGCAGGTAAAGAAGCCCAAAGCGCAAGCGAACAAACAGAACTAATCTCTACGATTCAGAGCTTGTTAAACCAAGCAGTAGTTGAATACGGTAACCAGAATTTCACCAGCGCAGCAGACCTTGCACAAATTGATTATTTGGATAATTATGAATATCTAGAGGCTCCTTTAGCTCAACTAGATCCAGCATTAATGGAAGCAACCGAAATAATGATAAGGGAAAACGTGCAGAATGCAATAAACACGAGAGTACCTCTTAGTGAATTGCAGCAATTGGTCAATACCATTGATGGTAATTTAATGACCGCACAACAACAGTTCGCTTAAGGCATAACAACGTCCTTTTTTCTAAAAAACCATCTCATTTATTTCTCCATTCTGTACTTTCGCCTTTGATATGTATATTTACGAAAAACTGGTCCAGATAGCCGCAGACTCTTTGCTTCTTTTCATGAATGATTGACATATAGGTAAAATACCCGCCTCCTTTTGAACTAATTATAACTACCAGTTTACCTTGCCAGTTGGTTAGAATCCTACTCGATTGGAATTCTACTCAGGATTTCAATCGAGTAGGAGGTATTTTTTCTGACCTGGCGTGCACGTCTATCTGTCTGAATTACCTTAGATGCCAATCCCAGACATTCCAATAGCTATTATTCACTATATTAGGTAGACCTAATTAGGTATGACTAATATTTAACTTTATTTATGATTGTCTTTTAGGAGAACCGTTATGGGTATTATCTCAATTGCGAAACATGTGATTATCGAGTTCACAGTGTTTGAATCTATTCAATGAAGACAATTCTAGACCTGTGCGCATCCCATATTCATGAGCATTGCTTATTGTTTATTGCTTACCATGTTCTTCATACATGTGCTCATTCAATAAGTCTTCAGATCTACACCTAGCTTTGCACTCGGAACAAACAAAAAATTTGTCATCCTTAGATGTTTCGCTATCACTGCCTACGTTAGGTTTGGTCAAGATCGTTCCTCATAATTGAGTACATGGGTTTTATATAAGTATAAGAAGCAGAACATCCCAATATAGGAATGACGATTGAGAGACCCTTAATGTCAGTTAAGAGTATTCGCCCATAACTAGATTAACACTTTTGCAGCATTTACCAGGGGGAATTGGATGGCCATGTGGACACTATACTGGATGCCTCAATAGGGTACACAAGGCGTCGGTGAAGACTTCCTTCATGTGATGCTCGATACCACAGACCATTTCCTCGTCGATATCAATCCTCAAACTATCTCTCATAAGAATTTCGAGAAGACGCGTATTTCTTATCATCTGCCTTGCTATTTGCTCACCTTTGGGAGTGATCCTAATTGAAATATTTGCCTTGCTGTATTCCACAAAGTTTTCCTCATTAAGTTTATGTAGCATACTACTACTGACGGTTGTTTAATATTCAGTAATTTTGCGATAGAACTTATCTTGACTTCATTTCCTCTTTCCGCGATATGCCAAATTGCTTTGAGATACATTTCAAGACTCTCAGAACGCGCAGTCCTGACATAAAGCTCTTCGTCATCAAGTTCCTTAGACTGGCTAGTATTATTTTTCAATATAATGTATAATATTCGATATTGCAAGGCAATTGTTTTTTAACATAGTGTCGTTTCTCCAAGAAGAAAATTAATATGCCTAATAACAAGGTCGCACGTCCTCGTAAATTCGAGTGATTTAACAATTCGTCAAAATTATCAAAATCCGACATTTGTCCTATTAACAACCTTTCAATTGTCACATTTGAGTGTTGAATTCGGTCTTGATAATTTGGTACGAATTTAATTTGCTGATACCATCTGAAATGGACATACTTCATCCGTCAAGTTTCTAGTGTAGGTAATAGTTCCATTGGATAAAATTGAAGATAGATACAGGTTACCAACTGGTAATGATTCAGGTAGCACAGAAATATTGGTTGGTATAAGTGAGTAATCGATCTGCATCTTCTCTGATCCGCTTTCATTTTTAATATTTCCAGCTGCGAATATTTTAGAATAATCCTGGTTCAAAATCTTAACGCATGTCATCACAAGCAATAAGGGTATGAACATAAATGTTAAAATATTGTAATTTTTTCGAATTTTATTGAAACACTGATACACATTTTCAGATTGGATCAGAAGTTGAATTTAAACCTACATATTGTTTTTCTATTCTTATAACATTACTACTGCTAATTTCTTGTCATTTTTTTTCTGCAATGAGGATCAAACAGGAGTATATATATATATTATATTTTATAACATAATCGGCTAT
>JAATVP010000011.1 GCA_014523625.1 Nitrososphaerales archaeon TH5896 | reverse complement strand
TGAGGGATCAAATAACAGCGGAGATAGTTCAAACTCGTCGAGAAAATAAGACATCTCACAATGAAGAAACACCCTCAACTTTCTTATCAATCGTCATACCTACGTATAATGAAAGTGAAAACATCATTAGGCTCATAAGCGAAATTACCAACTGGGTTCCTCAAGATATTAGGACAGAGATTTTGATCGTCGATGATAATTCTCCAGACGGAACTGGTTCATTAGCTAACAAGTCCAGGTTAGAGAATGATTTTGACGTAGCGCTTGACAGCAGTAGAGCACTGACAATCAGGGTTATTCATAGGCCGGTACGTGATGGCCTGATGTGTGCAGTGCTTGATGGCATTAAGGCCTCCATGGGTAAGAATATTTTAGTAATGGATGCCGATTTTTCGCACCCTCCTCAACTTATACCTCGTATAATAAGCGAACTCAAAAACGAATCTAATTGTGTGGTCATCGGATCAAGGTATGCAAAGGGGGGTACAACTGTGGGTGTACCATTAAAGAGACTTTTAATTAGCTTTGGAGCCACCGAAATTGCAAGGTATGGCTTGAAGGTAAAAGAAGTTCGCGATCCTATGTCCGGTTTTTTTGCATTACCCCGTCACATTTTGAAAGATATCGAATTTAATACTCAAGGGTTTAAGATCTTACTCGAAATATTAGTCAAGAAGCAAAGTTATGTAACCGTAAAAGAGATCCCGTATACCTTCACTGACAGAAAATACGGACATAGCAAGTTAGACCTGAAGGTCTCAATTGACTATATTAAGGCAGTTTGGAGTCTTTACAAGTACGGAAGAAAATCACAGAAAAGACTGGAGAACACAGAAAACAGAAAGTCTGTATTATTCTTATCGAAAGCAGCTAGATTCTTCACCGTTGGAGCCAGTGGATTAATAGTAAATTTCATGGTCTCTTATTTACTCTCTAACGGGACCTTGGGTAGTCTTTGGTATGTTCAGGCTACTGCAATTGGAATAGCCGTATCCATAACTACTAACTTTCTTCTGAACAAGATATGGACTTTTGAAGACAAGAATTTCTCTGCAGGCTATAGTTTAAAGCAATACGGTCTATTTTTGCTGTTCAGCTCTCTAGGCATTTCTATACAGCTGACATTAGTCTACGTCTTAGTAGAATCTGGATTGTCCTACAACCTATCACTAATCGGTGCGGTAGCGGCAGCGTCAATTAGCAACTTTATGCTTAACAAGAGGTGGACTTTCGGGGAAAAAGTATGGGGATAGAACCATAACATAACTTGCAGAAGTTGATTATTCCGATTCTGCACCCTTAAATGGGTGATTTGCAGCTCTTAAAAAAAATATTCTAAGAATAAATTAGCGGATTTCCAGTTTCGCGAGAATATCCTCGATAGTCTGTTCGTCTTCCAGTTCTGCATCAAGAAGGTCAAGTGCTAGATGGTACGTGCCGTGATCTTTGTCCTTAACGTTATTGGCAAGGTCATTATACAACTTGATAACACTCCTTTCGAATTCCAATGCTTTTTCCAAAGCACTGCGAAGTGTCAAATACCTTGAAGGTTGAAGTTTGCCCAGTCCACTGTCCTGTTCCCACGATGAAGGGTCGTCTTTAGCGTTTGTCCCAAGCTGCATCAGCCTTAGAGAGACTCTTTTTGCATGTCCAAGTTCCTCATCTGCTCGATCCTCAAAAAACTTTTGTTCCAATACACCTAGCCCTTCTATATTCTGTGAAATGTACCAGAAATAATGGAATGCCGACAATTCTCCTGAATACGCAGTTTTGAGCATCTCTATTGTGCCTTCTACGCCGGAGCCGGCTATTTCTTTTCCCATTTTACCCATATTATATTCAATATCTATATGGATAAACTCCTATTTAATAATTTTCAACAATTTAGTACGAACTAAGCATAAAGAATAGACAGTATTATAGGAATTCCAAAATAATTTTGGAAAATGAAAATATTTTTCAGTGGGGCATATGATGCATAGGAATAATGTTTCTATAGAACTACAAATGGAAATTTTCGCGACTGCATGAATATATGTGCTGTTTCGAACATTTAACCGAAATCATACTAATCCAAGTATGATATGCTCAAATTTTAACATAAAAAGGAACGTTGGATATTTTGGGGGTTATGTGTGCTCAGGTGAAATATCCTTTTCCTTTTTCCTATGAGGAAGCTCCAAACCAATAGTTCCCATTATAGAATCACCGATCGGCTCGAAAATGGTCCGAAGGGATTCCGAATCATAGTATTTGATTACTTCGTTCAACTTGTTCTCGATCTTTCTTTGTTCTATCTTTAGAAGCATATATCGAGATATTAATGCCTTCACCTCATCTGCTTTGTCTTCCTCAATGGGGTTCTTATCAGGAGTGTTTGGTGGAGACATACTTGGTCAGGGTGCATCTTTCAATACTACTACTTGGCCATAGGAAACCAGAACTTCGTTCATGCCATAAGTGATCTGGTCCAAAGGGTCCAAAACCCCGTCCGTATTATCGCAAATGTAGGTTAGTAAATCGGTTCCTTCAATTTTTTCATTCTTATTAATACTTTTGAGAAATTTAGAAGCCTTTTCCATAGTTAGACTTTCCTAATTAGGATATCCTAATATTTAAACAGTATCATTGTTCACAACAAGCACTTTTGACAATTAGAAAGAGAAATCTATTTATTTGTGATTCTTAGGTTAGCCTAATAGATGAGTTTGAGCGAACGCTTTACAAAATCTTGTTTCTTATCACTTTTAATTTTTGCTGCAATTAATCTAATTTTATCTTTATCATTTATTAATAGTGGAATTGCACAGCAACCAGTTAATAGCCAGCAATCGACAGATCCACTTATTGTATTCATTAATCTACAAAGAATTGGGACTCAGCTTAACCTTACAGAATATAGTTTAAGTAACGGTGATATTGAAGCCGCATTCCAGCATGCTTATATTCCTCATTCAGTCACATTCCCAGTTTTAAAACCTATATTAAGCGAGGTAGACCCAGCGTCGTCAAAGAGTCTGGAAGGCCTGCTTACTGATCTTCCGATAAAAATTCGAGCTTCGACGAGCCCGGAAGAAGCAAAATCCAATATAAGATCTGATGTAGTCACAATAAACAATTTGCTGAATACGATCTCAAACTCAACTGCTACACAAGGGTCTATTGAAGATTCGGGATTCTTTCTTCAAACCTCAGCTGTTCTTTTGGAAGATGCAATTCAATCATACCAGCAGCTAAATGCCTCTGCCACCCAGGATGACTCTGGCACATTAAACCGTCAGAATGCATTGGGATTGGTAATTAGTTCAATGGTAAATTTTGAAAAAGTTGCAGATTCATTTGAAGATCCGAGACGGGAGGAAGTTAGATCCTTCTATGGTCAAATGCAAGAAGGAATCGAAAATAATATACCATTTGATACTGTTGCAAGTATTGCTTCTGCGATAGAACGAGATTTTTCAGAGGAACTAAATTTAAGTGGTGGCAGTGAGAGTGGATCCGAACAGGCAAAGTACTTTTCCACCATTAGGGAACTACTTAATAGTAGTATTGCCTCGGTGAATGCCGGAGACTATGATGCTGCAGATGCAGCAGCAATTAAGGCATACCTAGATAACTATGAATATCTAGAGTCACCTATCGAAAAACATGACCCTGACCTTATGGTAGACATTGAGATAGCGATGCGAGAAGAACTTCGTCAGATGATAAGGGAGGAACGTTCCCCACAAGAGATTGTCGTATTTATTCAAAATATCATGGGTAAACTGGATCAAGCTGAAGACTTGCTAAGAAATGATCTTGAATACCGAATGAACTCAAACGCTACAGCAACTACTGCCGGATCATCATTAGCGAATATTCAAGGATTGAGGCAGGGCTTTGGTACTTATACAGGAGAAATTCGACAAATTGGAGAAGCAGATGATCCAGCAAAACAATCAGTGAGAGATAACATAGATCAGATAAGACTCAAACTAAGTGAGATGCTTAGGCTCTATGAAAGACAGAATTATGAAGGTGCGCTATTGACTGCACGGTCTGCATATTTGGATAGCTATGAAATCGTTGAAATTCCACTTAGGCCAATAGACCCAGATTTTACACTTGAAATGGAGATTAAGTTTGCGGAATTAAGGAATTTGCTTCAGCAGCATGTACCATTGCAGGAAGTCGAAGAGAAGACCGTAGAAGTTAGGAGAGGATTAGATGAATCCGAGAGACTAGTCTCAGGAGTGGGAATAGTTGCCCCGGCAATTGCTTTCTCAACTTCATTCTCCATTATATTTAGAGAAGGGCTGGAATCTGCCCTAATAATAGGTGCGATTCTTACATATTTGCAAGCATCCAGGAATAACCATTTCAAGAAGCATGTATACTATGGAATTCTTATTGCAGTGGCTGCTACGGCTGCAACCTGGTTCATAGCACAGTATATAATCGAAATATCAGGAGCAAACAGAGAACTGATAGAAGCTATAGCTGGCCTCTCGGCTGTCGCAGTTCTTTTCTGGGTTAGCTTCTGGGTCTTAAATAAGATTGAAACCAAGAAATGGATCGAATTTGTTAAAGCAAAGGTTTGGAAGGCCACCACGACAGGCAGCGTTATCGTATTCACGGCTCTCGCATTTTTCACGGTATATAGAGAAGGTTTTGAGACCGTCCTATTTTACCAGGCGATGCTATCCTTTGCAAGGTATATGGAACTATATGTTGTAGCAGGTCTGGTCATTGGACTGGCGGTCATCATTGGAGTGGCAATTTTGGTCAACAAACTTGGGAAAAGGTTGCCTCTAAGAGCACTCTTTGCCTTAACCATGGGTATAGGGGCATATATGTCCATTGCATTCATGGGAAATGCAGTTAGAGAGCTACAAGAATTAGGGGTGGTTCCCACTACTCCTCTGTTCGGCATAGTTCCAAGGTTGGATATTAATTTGGCAACAATGACAGGGATTCACCCCACTCTGGAATCAGTTGTTGCACAAGTTATCCTTCTCGCTATATACCTTGTTGGATCACTCTATATATTGATCCTGAAGCCCCGGCGACAGAAAGCTATTGAAAGTGCACGGAAATCTATGGCTGATTTACACGGAAAGAAAGAGGGATGAACTCGATCAAGGCTCGAAAAGTCAGTATCACATACTTATTGCCGTGACTCGACCTCGGGAGTAGATTGTCTACCGCAAGCTCGTACATGGTTTGTTCGTAATACAAATGCCTTCGGCTCTGTTGGTGGGTCTAGGGCTAGGACCCTATATTATTTACGGTGCCTCGAACTCAACCATTAAAGAGCTGGTCAATCAAAATGTATCAGGTGACTTTCGTCAGAATTTCAGAAGATACTAAGTTATCGGCTAAGTCAATCAAAAATAATAAATTAACTTCTGGTGTTTCATTTCCTATTACCCCCCTGCGAATGATGCGATCACGAACCAAGGAGAAAGGAAAGCATGCTCACTCCACTCACTATCGAAGATTGGTATGGGAGAATATAGTTTGGCCTCTCATCATTCAAGTAAATCGTCCTTATTTTACGCTTAAAGAATACCAGTGCAAAAGGAATGAATTTTGTAAGATTAATGACATTCCGGTGTCCAAGCTATCTGGCGGATTAGTGTCATTGATTATAAAAGATATCCTGAAGAAGGATTACGAACACAGAACCTGGGTTTACTCAATTCACTATAGGCTTATTCCATATATGCGAAAAAAAACGAAGCTTGAGTATGGCCTCGCAGTTAGGGAATCATCTGGGAAGCGATAAAGAAGAGATTCAGAAATAGTCGTTTATCATGCAACCGCAATTTAACGCTAGGACATTGATAATGGAGTTGGATTTTCACTTTATTGCAGGTACTTAATGACTACTATAGGATTCTAATTAACTGGGACTGTACTATGAAATAAACGAGACCACTAAGGCCCTATTTTATTTCACGGCGTCGAATAAGACATATTCCAGAAAATGCAATTTTGCTGATGTGGGACTCGAATTTCCAAGTTCCTTCACCTCTACTCTATAGGACACGAGAAAGAAGGAAATTCATTTGATGTGGTCTATCACTTTCAAACACACGGAATCGAACACTAAAATTCGAAATGTTTCTTAGTTTGAAGGTCCTAACGGTTCAATTCCTAATTTGATTAACAACTATGAACATATAAGATTAAGCTGATACTTAGTACCTCTATCGAAACATTGGGTGCACCTTTCCGAGAATTCAGTAGTTGGCCATATCTTTAACTAGGATGCTCTCGTATAGAATATGAGCAAGAGGTGTATTCCACAGCAGGAACTCCTGAATCTCGACATGGACACAAGAAGACTGTTTGTAGTATTTGTGGGAAAGATTTTGAATCGGAAGAAACATTGAATATCCACAAGAAAATGGAACATAGCGAATCGAGCCATGCACCAGCTGGTGTAGCATAGATTCTTCTATATTTTTATTTTACTTGATCGGATCTTGACTTTCTCCTTCGAATCTGTACTTTGACACGCTTCCATTACTCGTCATGAGGAATACGGCCTCTAGGAAATTAGAAATTAGAAAATATTTGTAATATGGATTCTTATTTGAAAGATTCTAATACACATTTGAGTAGCATTATTCTAATCAAGTTCAACTTATCGAACAATTATGCTAAAGTGAAAATTTACAAGATAATACTGTTTAAATGAGTCAGACGGGTCGCCAATATTCCTTTAAATATGTTTCACATACTCCATTTTGGATATTTTTCTTAAGTGACTGCGAACTATCTCACTGTGAGGCTCAAATATAGAGTTGAGACTAGAATATGAGAGTCATTTGCAGGGTAACTCCATGATTTCGAATAAGGATCGTACAACCTCAAGTAACCGCGGAAACCAAATCGAATTGTCTCCTAGAGTACTTAGAATTTCTCCAATGGTCTGCCATTCGTGCTTTATTAAAGTAACATATAGATAGAACAAAAATGATAAATACTTAAAGTCTAGAATGTACCGTTGTGGAGCCTCGTTCAGTTGGTATTATAATAGTTATCAATTGTATATTTCTCACTTACTTTTGCATTTTTGAGTCAATTCCTAGCTTCGCTTCCACAACTCAAGTCCCTAAGGGGAATGGGGAAAATGTTACTTTGAGAGTCCTTTTTGATGAATTTAACAGAAAGGGAATGGGGAAATCTCTCGTGGATAATGCCCTCGAGGAGTTAAGGCTAAACCAACCTGATATCAATATCGATGTTGAATATATGGATACCCCTTATTCTCAAACAAAGAGGCAAATAGAGAACTCTATAACTAACGGAACCCAATTAGATATAGTAAGTGTCGATCAGATTTGGCTAGGTGAACTTGCAGATAAGGGGCTATTGACGGATCTTACAGAGAAGGCTGAGAATTGGGGAAGGCTCCCAGATTTTTACCAGTCTAACATAGATGGCATGATTTATAATAACACGCTATATGGTATTTGGGCGTGGACCGATGTGAGAGGAATATGGTATTGGAAGGACTTACTTGAGGAATCTGGGGTAGAGCCCGCATCATTAACCACATGGGATGGGTATGTTCAAGCTGCTAAGAAACTAAATTCTACTCTTGGACCTAGAGGTATTGAAGGAGTTCACCTCACAGGCGCTAATCATTCTGCTGATATGTGGTATCCGTATCTGTGGATACTTGGTGGAGAAATACTCCAACAAAAGGATGGATATCCGACAGGAGGCAGTTATTGGTTTCCAGCCTTCAATAGTACTGAAGGCATTAAAGCCCTTTCATTTATCCAAGACCAAGTGAAAGCTGGAATAAAGCCTCAAACGACTCACAGTTGGGGAAAGGAATTCTCAGATAGAAATTTTTCAGTGATGATTGAAGGATCTTGGTTACCCTCGAATCTAGATGCGACGAATTTCTCTAAAGTAGGTTTTATCCCGAAGTTTCCCACGCCAGACAATGATACACTCACAGCAACGCTAATGGGTGGTTGGGAATTTGCAATCCCGCAGACATCCTCCAATAAAGATCTGGCATGGGAACTAATTTCATTGATGCTAGAGCCTTCCATTCTATCTCCTTGGTTGGCGAAGAGTGGATATCTACCTACGCAGCTAACTATAGGAGAGGGACTATTCTCTGAACAATTAAGGAAAATAAATCCATACTATGATGACATGGTTTCTATGATCCCATTAGGGGGAATTAGACCAGCTATACCGGCATATCCTTTTGTTGCAGATGAAATTCGGGAAGCTATTAATAAGGTTTATTTCCATAATGGGGACCCGAAAGAAGCATTAGATGAAGCAGCAGGGATGTCGGCCAGGAAATTGGGATGGTGATGGTAGTTAAGATACTATGTTCAAAATTAATCTTGCAGGAAGGAACATAAGAAAGATCGCACTTGTTCTAATAGTGCTGATAGTCAGCTTTTCATTTGCATCGCTATTTTTCATACAGGATATTACTAAACAGGATATTGAAACTAGGATTTTTGAAGAACAAAAAGGAAGACAGATGGAGTATACAAAGATAGTTAGTACACATATGAGCTCTGATCTGGAAAGGGTGATAGCCATGATGAATGGTCTAGGTAATTCAATTTATGTGCAGGAAAGAGAGTACTCATCTCCAGCATTAAAGGAACTGATGCAAGAAGAATTTGGTAAATACAATAACACCATAAATCGTTTTTTTATTTTAGACAATAACGATGTAATGACAGTTGGACTAGCAAATGAAAGGGAACCACTTGTAGGTAGCGATTTGTCATTTAGGGATTGGGTAAGAAAGACGAGAGAGAGTAATTCTACTGTTTTCTCTGATGGTTTTGAGAGACAAGGTCTTTACAGGATCTTTATCTCATATCCGGTTTTCGATAGGCTTTCTGGGGATTATATCGCGACGATAGGGGCTTCAGTTCTTGCTGATCCCTTTTTTTCCTTTTATAAAAATATAGAGAACTTTGAGGAAGGATTTTTGGTTTCATATAACAAGGATGGGGATTTGCTGTACAATGGGCTAAATAAGAGTCTAGTTGGTTTGAACTTTTTTGGTCCCGAGGTTCAAGATGCTGTCAACCATAATGAGGTCGCAAACAATTTAACAAAATCATTGATCACATTCGCCGAGCCTTCATACGCCGTTTACGACTTTGGTGCTGGAGAAAGGATCAATACCCAACAGCCTGTGCTCGTAAACGGCGAACCCCAATATTTCTTGCAGGTCATTACTCCGACTACTCAAATATACTCTCAAATTCAGGATGCATTATACTTAGAAGAGGTCAAGATTTATCTTCTACTCGCAGGTACACTTGCGGCCATTGTGGTATTAGTATTCATTCTTGTTGAATGGAACCACATATTACAGAGAGAGGTAAAAAGGAGAACGACTGAATTGCATGAATCAGAGACTAAAGCAAGGGAATTGGAAGATTCATATGATGCAATGAAAAATTATTTGCAAGAAGTAATGAAGGAAATTAAGAGAGAACAAACTGGCTAGTCTAATTTTCCTCCCACTTTGAAAATTAGTCTTTTTCTACTGATGAATCATCCTGGACCACTGACTTCATCAGTAAAGACTATTGGAATGAAATCACCATATTTATCTTTGAAATTAACGTAAGCTTCTGAAATTATGTAGTAGTCACATAAGGACCCTAATCGAATAACCAAAATGAGAATAAGAATAGGAAAACCATAAGTGAATAGAAACAAGCAGGCAAGTCAGCTTGTGCCTCTTACTTTTCTGCACCCCATACAGCACATCTCCGTATAGAATTCAATTATCTGTAGGCGAATCAGTCTAAATAATTCTAAAGTTGCCGACTGACTTATTCTTGTTCGTCATCATCAGCTGACACGTATAATTTTATTTGGAGGTACCTTTCAAGCTTCTTCGCTAGCAACTCGTCCGGCCTTAATGCCCCTGTCTCTATCTTCTTAAGGAGTGAAGCCTTTTCACTCATCTTTATTCCTAGCTGTTCATGGGTAAACCCCTTTTTCATGCGTGCCTCTCGAATCATTCTTCCAAAATCTTGT
>JAATVP010000158.1 GCA_014523625.1 Nitrososphaerales archaeon TH5896 | reverse complement strand
TTTAGGAACATCAATTATTGACATGTTCTTTCAAAATCCAGTGGTGTTAAGCAAAAGGATTACGGCACTTGATATCCTCTCGGATGGAAGAGCTATCGCAGGATTGGGTATAGGCTGGTCAAAAGATGAATTTGAAGTCTCTGGAATTCCTTACAAAGATAGAGGAGCCAGAGCTGATGAATATCTTCAAGTATTGCAAAAGATATGGACTGATGACGTTGTAGAATTTAAAGGTCAATTTTACAATATACCTTCGTCAAAAATAGGACCTAAACCTGTACAAGTACCACATCCCCCAGTACTACTTGGCGGATTCTCTCCACGGACGTTTTCACGGATAGTAAACTATGCAAACGGATGGATAGGAGTAGCTGGTTTTGGTCCATTAAAACAGCTTGAGCAGGCGATAAATGGTTTGAAAGAAAGTGCAAGGAAGGCCGATAAGGATCCTTCGAAGGTTAGTATCTATATGGTTTCATATCCAAATATATTAGAATCAGCTCCCTCGTTGTCTAACCAAAATAGAATGCCAATGACAGGTACCATCGAAGAGATTGGAAGCGACATTGAACATATTAAGGCAATGGGCACGGATCATATAATATTTGGGCATCTGTTTTCTTCCGTTGGAGGCGATATGAAAAGGATGGTTGAAGTAACAATGCAGCTTGCTAGATTTGCTAAATGAAAAATCTTCCGGTATTGAGGCAAGTAGGTACATGTTCTAGATCATCTTTTTAACTCATTCTCTATCTCTTGTGCTACGTCAAATAATAATTGAATTACTTCACCATAACCAGTGGCTTCTAGTTCATGTAGATACTTCCTAAGCTCCTTCACTAATTTGCTGGCACTAGGTTTCATTTCTTCAGTTATCTGATTTTGTAAGGGCGCGATACTCTCGTTCATTTCTATGCCTCTGTAAATTGGTATGTGACGTGCAATGAATTCGCTAAGTATCTTTGTTTGGTCATGATTTGTTGGAATAAAATCGTAATTGCTATGTCCGTCAACAAGTGTTATACTGTCTCTCTGGATGCCAAAGACCAATGTTGCATATATATCTCCATAGACATTACCATCTTCGCTCATAAAGTTACTATCCCTCTATATTAGAAGAATAAGAGTCTATCCTGAGAGGAGATAGACCAACGATCATTATTGAATTTAACTGTAGTCTTTCACATGAATGAAAATCGGTAATGTTGTAGCCTAAAGAATATGAATAACGATCTCCCATGTCAGTATTCTAAATTTAACTTGCAATGATAAGGTGAATTTTTAATTATACCAATGATATAGTAAAGGTGTAGTAAAGGTATGAATGGAACCTTTATAGTAATAATTGAATTCATGATTGGCGTCTTAGGAATAGCAGTATTGTCTTCTGCCTCCCAAAAGGTAGAAACAAGCTTGTCTTAGAATTGAACTGCTGGCCATCAACGGAAATCTGACCCTCTTCTTTTTTATTTCATATTTTTTCTACAAACAAATTTTTTTACCGGTTTGCTAATCAGGAAACGTATTAGTTATCTGCTTACATACCAATGCGATCTTACATGAAATCTCCGAGATAGGATTGGCTAAGTTTGTTCTATGTCCCACGAGTGCCTGTCCTATCTTCCATGATCTTTTTTATAATTTGTTGCACAAGCAGCCGATGCAGTATGTGATAGTACTGACCAATCCAGGCAATCGGCAACGGATTGCATATGCTTCCGTAAGGCTATCGATCTACACCATGTAATCTGAGCATACCTTCCCACGATCGTCCTGCCTTTGATTCTGCAGATTACCCTAGTTCAGGCTCCTAAATAGGCAGGGTTAGGTAGGACGACCAACTTTCTATTCATATTCTACCCCTGGGTCGTCCTACCCATTTTGCAAAGTTTTAAGTACCCTTTCTGTGAATCGGGGCAGCCGTAACTTATGTCTTGGTTGGTCCGACCAAGGCACGGCGAACCCATGGTAGACGGCTAGGCATTGTTAACCCTAATAACTTCCTAGCCGTTCTGCCTCCTATAAATAACCAATCACGTTGTCAGGAGGGTCGATCGTGATGGGGCCACCTGGAAGAAATTCTGTAAGACCAGGTGACCCCAGATGCCAATGCTGTGGGTTCTGCTAGTTGTGTTCCATTTTGCCAATTGCTTATTGCTTTCTTGTCCGAAGGGCCGAGACAAGAAAGCTACACTACTACTATGAAGAACGATTTACTTAAACAAAATGAAAGTAGCTTATGGATTATGAAACGGGATCGAAAGCATGAAAGTAAGTTACTATCTATAGATTTGCCTTGCTCAAATAGAACTGTATCGGAGTGTGGACGTTGTCAAAATAGGATTCATCAAAGTCAAGAAATCCGAAACGATGCTTTCCGTAAAGCATTGATAAAGTCTATAGAATACCCCAAAGACTTCTATTCATCAATGCTTTTCAGACATGCTATAATTATGTCATCAGCATCTATCAATACTTTGGAGATAATACAATGATAATATCAGAGATTGGAAATTTAGAACTATTTGTGTTAATGCATGATAGTAGTAATAACCTAGAAGTTCACTCTTTTTCAATATCTATGGATCGCCATTGCTTATTACTGTAAGCAAAATCCATGTGTGAGCCTGGCGGCCGAAGAGAAGAAGCAGACAAAGGGTCAGAATTGACCGCCATACTCATCGTGATGCAGATATTCACTCATTAATGTTCAGTATTGCATAAAAATATTTTCAAAGTTATATAGGCAAGTTTAAGAATGAGTGTTATTCCTAAAAATCTAGGTATTGGTTGTAACGAATGCCAGACATGAGCTATCTACACTTGTTATGATATATGATAAATAACCAAACTGCCAACACTAACGAACTAACGAGCTTGGAGCTGGCAAAATTCATTCTTTCAAAAATTGTGAAGAATGAGAATAGCATTAGAAGAACTTGATAGAAATGAGAGATTAGCTTCAGAGTTCATCTACTTCTTTATAGATACAGGTTGGATTAGGCATAACGCAAACGGAACTTATCGAATTACCGCTAACTGCATAAATGTAATAGAAAGGACAAACTAGAGCATTATGATAGAGTGAATGGTTGGTAGTAGATGTTACCTATTTTAAGCACTTTAACTACAATGGGTATGTCAATTTTCCGAAACTGAAGGGTTTCACTAAAGGGGGTTGGTTGTTGATACCCACCAACCCTGTTACTATTCATTATCATCTGCCTTGTACTAAAACCGTTTTATAATATGTAGTACAATACGGTGCTGACAGTTTGGACCTTTAAATCACTCATAAAGTCCTACAGTCAATCAAGGGTTACAGGTTAGGCGACCAATGCGTATGACACGTTGCTTACTGGTCGTCTGCCTTTGTTTGAATGTAAAATTAAAATACTCTTATCGCAGACAAGTCGAATGAAGATGAGATATGTCTAAACCACCTGAGGCGGAGGTAGGTTTATTCACTCGCCCTAATGACGATCCAACTCAAACAGAGATAAATGAGTGGACTCATAGGTCTCAAAAAGAGGGGATTTGTGGTATTATCAACTGTTTTAAGAAACCAACGATTCAGTGTTCAAAATGTAAAAATTATTATTGTTATGAACACTTTGAATCGCATATTGATATATTACCCGACAGCACATTTGAGTACTCAAGGAGTGCGAACGAAGGTCTAGATCGCTATACACGCTGACAAACCTTTGGGCACATATTGAAACTTTCTGAATGCAGAATTACATAAGATATGAGCATTGAGTATGTAAAGTTACATTATGGTGGAGTTACTAATTCTGAGGATGGTTACAATTGAAGATAATGATATGGCATAAGAATGAGAGGAAGATGACTAGGGGAGGAAGTAATGTAAAATCGTTGCATAAAAGTTAAGAATACCTAGAGCTACCATAATACCACTTCATTCAAATCTGTCTGCAAACATGAAGGTTTCACAAAAAACTGTATAGAGCCACGTGGCTCTATTATTTTGTTTCTAATCCTCTTCTCCTCCCGTTGTAAAGTAGTAGTGAGAACTATAAAGCAGGAACCTTGAACAGTGTCATATGCAAACCTAACATAAAAGAAGAGCGATAGAATGCAAAATCACAAATGAATACGCAAAAGAAGTATTGTTATTGCCAGTCTTTATTCAGAAGTTACACAGAAAGATTTATCTGTAACCATCTTCAATAACATTGAAACATGAATGGCACGCTGCTAAAATTAAGAATAGAGTAGGAACGGCAATCATTAGCGGTGTATTTAGTAGTATGGTCTTAAGCCGCTACTGTACCATTCAACAACAGGCTTATGCAGTAGCCGTTGCAGAAATACAAGAAAAGTATCTCACAGACGCGCACAATGCTTTACAAAGTGGGAATATTACCGGTGCAATACGAGATATTCTTGCCATATTAGATTGGGAGCTTAAAGAGGTTCATCCAAGTGTAGAATCATATCTGGGCAATGTTACGGCAAGCGGATAGTTGGAAGATAACTGGTGGATATTAAGTTCATAGGAAATGCAACGTCATTTTTGAGTTACCACGGGCTCACAATATTAATTTAATCCTATTTAAGTCACTAAGATATCCTTGCTTTTTCTATTATTTACGGCCAAAATTGTTTGTCAATTTAGACGAAACCTATAACTCACTGTCGTAAGACTATTTTTATCAACCATATTCTCATCCCCTCTGTAACTTGATCATAATTTTATTATAATGAGAAAGGTAGCAGACTGCCAAGAACTGTATTGAATAATGAACAGATTTCGGACCTGGCCTATGACCCGCCTGTTTATATCATAGAACAAAGACATACTAGACAAGGTTTTACTATATTTGTTGTTGATTCGACAATAGCAATAGGTATAATATTATTGTAAAAAGCAGGCTAAGTAATTAGGATTGAATCTAGATCTAAATTACCGCCTAACCCAAGTTTGAATTCGCAAAGCTAAGTGTATTGTACAAGACAAATTTGAAAACGAAATATCCTCGACACATGAAAAAAATGAAAAGATTTGACCACCAGCACCACCACCACCACATCTTATACAAGAGGGCAGGATAGATGAGGGCTATCGGTTAGCTTCTTTCTGAAATGCCATAATAATACTATGATATTAAAGGATAGAGCGACCCAACCAATTACCCACTTGGATCGCCCTACAATGTCAATAAGAAATCGCTGGGATTTCCACTTATTCTAAATACTCCATACTTCATAATATTTTCTCAATACAGTAACTGTTTATTTGACATCGATATATAGAATGAATCATTCTAGCTTAGCATTTACTTGAAGCACATTAATTGAACCAGTGTTTAACAAGAAGCAAAGAAGTAGAGGTCCATTGAAAAAATTCTAAAAAGCAAAAAGCCTCTTCCTATCTCTTTCGCTGCGGTCTTCACTGGTACCTCATGGTCGCATTGCCGCAGAAGCACCAACGATTTCAGTACAGAATTTGCGTAGATAGGGGCACAAGGCTGGTATGGTTTCATCTCTGGGCATTGATCCCTTGTTCATTTGGGGTACCCCTACATATAGGTAATTTCTGTCTCTTACAATTGTAGAGTTTTGTTAATCTGTTAATCATCCAATCCCAATTAATAAATAACACGCAAACACGTTACAAATGCAACAATCATGAGTTAGAAAAGTATACTCAGGATGTATTTGCAAGACAGTAATCAATTACCTCTTTGAAATCAGAGAAAAATAAACCGAGTCCGCCTAACTCATTGGAGAAACAGAACAACACATTTACTAGTATACCAGATCCCCTAAGACTTACTTTATGTGGTTTAAATGCCAAATAATAATACACTGCAGCTGTAGCTTATTCTTGTTAAATCAAGTAGATTCTAGTAGGATCAAATTAGTCGCTCTTACCTCCTTAGGAATATGAAACCTTAAAATCCTTTACCTGCCATCCGCACACGGCAGGGTTGACAAATTATAAACTTTTGAACAAGTCATGAGATTTAAGACTCTCCTGTTCAGTTATACCGAGTTTCGTTGATACCAGAGTACATCCTGCTCATAGACAAATAATTATTTGGAAGCGATCGGGAATTAAACTGTTCCAAAACAACATCAGTTACCATTGCAATGATCTTTGGAATAGTTCTTGCAGCCTCAATGATTTCTTTTTGTAATGATGCATCAGATTCAATGACTAATGAACTTTGCATAATAGTAACATTGATACCAAAAGAATTATCATATCTTTTCCATTTCAGAATCGAAACCCCAGAATCATCTATTTTTCCTACCCATCTAAGATTTTCGAACCATTTCCCAGATAGCTTTGAGGTTATACTATCAATATTAAATTTAGTAAAATGCATATCCAAATATGCCAGTTGAGTGTATTTTCTCTCACGATGGTCGCGATTCACCGAAGTTGTGGCCATGCCTAGACGTTGTCCTAATTTAGTCAATCTAAATCCATAATGTTTGATGTGTTCAACTAACCCCAAATCAATGAGTCTCTTGATCGATCTACTAAGACTTTGTTGATGCATATTGAGCTCTCTTACTAATCCATTGAATGTATAGCTAGGGTCACCATTTGCATCGCCTTTTAGGAGTAGAAGAATCTTGTTATCATTATCATGTAATTCACTCAACGTTCTGGAATTTAATGCAAAGGACTCGGTGCCATCGGTGTCATCAACCAACAGTGCCTCTTGACTTGGTAAGCCACCACGTGATTCAGAATAAATGTCATCTGGTAATCTAGCACGATCTGCTTCATTATCCGTGGGAATATTTGATTCGTTGGACACCGATTTATGATTTCTACCATTTTCTCCAATATTATCCTTTTCGCTTCACTAGGAGTATAGTTTAATTTTAAAGACAGGGTGAAGATTCGTATGATGATGATATGCACAAAATAACACCAATACGGAGTTTGCAATCGTGTAGCAGATAGATGAAATGAATTTATCTGTCAAATGCTGGTGGTGGTCAACGGAATGACAATTTTTTTTAGTTCGGAAAGGTTTAGATTAGATCTTTTCATGCTCCGTGACTGTAGTCGTCTTTGAATCACAAAAAATATAGTATAATCCCTCATAATACGTATAAATCATTTTTGCTAACTAATTTAGGGATAATGAGATAATGAAGGAACTAATTTGTAGTAAGTTCTTTGTGATAAATCTGCTATTTCTTGTTGGTGCCCCTTTTCTAATTTTCGCCGAGAATCAACAAACTGAAATCCGAGCGCAAGATGAATCTAGTTTCGTGGCTCTAAATTCAAGCAGCACAAACAGTGATGAAAATGACACCGGTGCCTCTAACAATGATACACTATCTGAAGAAAAAATGCAGATACAAATCTGTGACGCATCTCATCCTTGCTGAAAGCTTTGTGCAAACAAAGAGCACTAACCAAATCCCTTAGCATTATCTAAATCAAATGGTAGCAATATATATGTGCATTATCCATTACTAGTAACATGTCCGAATACGTAGACGGCACATTTAGATGTACAGTATGCGCAAAGGAGTTCCTTACAAAAAAGGATGCTGATTCTCATTATCACGAGGATCACTCTACTGAAGTCGTCGATATACACGAATAAATATTAAATTTAGTTAGGACCACAGTGCTGACCAAATATGATTAAGTTTTCAAGTCGAGTCATTTAACACACTCGCATAGAAAGTGATCGAAATTTAATATCTTCAAGCTTTCCATAGAGCACCCTTTTCCCAAATCATATCTAATTTATTCAGACCTAATACGTTAGACATGAACAACTACCATAGAGACATAAAAAATGGCCTATTTTCTTTAATTATTTATTCCTTATTTCTTGTATTTGCCATATTATTTCCATCACTGGAGATAGCTAAATGCAATTGTCAAATCAATATCAAGTGTTGCAAATAAATGACTCACGACTTTATGTCTCTTATTAAGGGATCAGGACGTAAATTGGTTCATATCTATCCACTATGATATTTGTTACTAATAATTCTTACTTCATTTATTATGGCATCTCAATTGAAACTAATAATATAACATTCAATCGAACCTGTTATTATATCGAAAACTTCATCCATTGAATATTATCATGTTGGAATGTAACAACAACTATGGAGATAATAGTAGAAATGATTTGCGTAAAGTTTGTGAAGCGGCTTTATCTGCGAGTAGAAACGTAATATTTGCCGCTTTGGTGAATACAAATGGGATATTGATTGTTGGCAAGTATAGGTGTGATCATCTTTCCAAATTATCTAGGTCATCTTCTGAAAAGATTAGTACAGATGTATCTAAGGGCTGTGTATTCTATCTGGAACGATTACTACCATATTTAATGGGGGCTGGAAGAGTAAACAATAATAGTAACAAAAATGGTGGGAATCTGACAAAAAGAGATGGAGAACGAATAGAATTAAATCTGTTAAATGTAGATGGAAAAGTCAAGACGGCCATTACCCAAATTCCAGAACTCCCAAATATGTTTTTGTGTGTCGAGTACATTTCAAGTTAAGAATTCCTACAATTGAATTTCTGTTTTGAATCGATCACGACATCCGCAAATTTGCTTATTGAAGCCAACAACATTTATTTGACGTAGAAAAGAGAGTCGCTATGCATCACTTAATACAAAAATTTAGATGCACATAGAATCATGCAATAGTCGATGACTGATTTTCAAATTTAGTGAATAACATGATTGTAGTTGGTTAGTTGCTAAGTAATTCTATCGCAAAAATTCAGAAATTAGCAACATTTGCAGAAAACCAGGTTGCTGAAAGAGTTGTGATTATCAGTGTTTCGCTTAATCATTCAGCTGAAGCAAACTCTTCCTACAAGAATTGCAAAATTGAAGAGAACAAAAACAAATTGATTTACATCAAGAATACGGTCTTTTTTTTGATGACGAAGTATGAACAATATGAGCGTATATTAAGAGCAAGGAGTAGATAGCATTTAAGAGGACCAAACAGGTCGGTTTTGATGTTAAATTCCATTGTACCTAAGAAAGCAGTTATTTCACTAATGCTTGCAAGAATATTTTATACTGTAAATTGGTTTAATGTCCCCGCTATATTCATTTTCATAGCTGTTGATTTTGATGAGGACATTTCTGTATTAGGACTAATAACTGCGAGTTTTTTTATCGGTGTTGGTCTCTTTCAGGTTCTTGCGGGAATTCTTGCTGCCAAATATTCTCCAAGAAAAATCGCCATTCTTGGTATCGCGATTGCTTCCACCGCAGTTTTTTTCTCTGCATTCTCCATAGATTTGTTGTCTATCGCAGTACTTAGATTTATTGTCGGAATAGGGATGGCATTTTTCTTTGGTCCAAGTGTTATTTTAATTTCAGAGTATGTGGGAAAGCAATCTGAAGGCTTAGGCATGGGGCTACTAAATTCAGCTCATGCCATTGGTGGAATCATCGGCCTCTTCGTATGGGTCTTAGTAGCAGAGTTCTTTGGATGGAGAATGAGTATAGTTCTGAGTGCAATAGCTGGTTTCATGACCTTAATTATCCTACAAGTATGGCTACCGAAGACAACTAGACTGTGCCATATGAAACGGGAAAAAACAAGGCCTGACTTGATCGACAAACACAAGACTAAAACCCAAGATATCGATAGCGAAATTGACGTTGAAAAACGAGGATCTAAATTTAAGATCAAGTTTGGCCACGTACAAAATATACTTCTTAACAGGTCGCTCCTCAAACTTGGTCTGGTATTACTTGGATTTCAAGTTGGTTCAGGTCTGATCTGGTCATTTATCGTATTTTATCTTGCAGACCACATTAAGATAGACCCGGCAATAGCAGGTCTAATAGGAAGTCTCAATTTAATTGTGGCCCTAATCTCCTCTCCGATAGTTGGAAAAGCATATGACAGGCTAGGAAATGCAAGAAAGCTACTGGCAATATCTGGAATCATATCTGCGGTTAGCGTAATGATGATTGGGCTCCTGCAATCTCACGTTTATCTAATTGGTATTTCAGTTGTTGTAGCAGGTTTCTTTCTATCGTGGGGTTTTGTTATAATCTATGTTAAGGCTAAACAAGTGAACACTCAAACTCCACCTGCTTACCAGACGCTTTCTGTAAGTTATGTTAATGGTATTTCCCTATTTGGTGCCTTTTGGATACCCATTCTTTTTGCTTCCATAATCAATCAATTCGGATACGTGAGCGCTTGGATTGTGGGAGGAATTATATTCCTTGCATTGGTCATTCCAATCTTAACATTAGAAGAATAATTTTGCGTCTAGTGAAGGTGGCCGATATGAAAAGAAGCTCAGATCATCTTGTGCCATAGTAATTTTTTCAAATTTTGGTCATGAAAAACCCATTATCAAGGTATCGAAATGTAATTTAATCCACCACGGAGTGGCATACGAGTATCGTTAAATGTGAACAAGATATCGGCAAATTTCTAAATCAAATAGGGCACAATTTGTTAGTTATACCATAATCTACATGGCTTGACTCAATGACTACCGATAATTAGATCAATAAATATGCTCATTCATAACTATTAACAAGCATTAGACCAAGATGTAGTTGGTGAGCTAGATATCAACTAACGATACAACAGAGGAGCTTACGGCATATGACAATACAGCTTGCAGTGCGGGTACTGTTGACGGTGCTGACGTATACGAAAGCGCATACGAATTAAAGAAAATCACACACGTTGAGCGCGATTCGTCATTTGAAAGTATCAAATATGATATGATAGACCTGGTGGATCCAATACGGCTGGCAGCGGTGGGTGACCGATATCCATATCATACTTCTACTCAAGGTGTCGTGCTTTACAAAAAACGAGGTAGTGAACATAGCTTCTTAAAGCTGCACTGGACCGTTTTATCATCGCCGTCGTCGTCGTCTTGCCAAGCAAGTAATGAAGGAGAGCTCCAAACCAAAAGATCTCTTATGGAAAGTCTGTCACATGATCCAGAAAATACGTTAGTGTCCTGTACTGAAGAAGAAGCGTTTGACTTTCTATACAGCTTATATGGCTCTAATAGGAATTCGGACGTTACTGATGAAGAAATAGATCAGATTCTGAAAATTTATCTTCCAAACAAGTCTCTTTAAAGATAAGTCCTGCAAGTCTATTTCACGAGCAGGTTCAAAGAAGATTCTCTGTTAGGCGTTAGTAAAAACCGTTAACTAATTTGCAGCGTATCATTCTGAGCCACTTCATATAAGCCGTTTCGATTGTGTTATAAAAATCTGTCATGAATTCATATTTCAATCCTATATTCGGATTAATTCCAATACGAAAAATGATTGTCAATAAATCATGAATTCTTGTTTAGCTTCCAATAAATTTATTAAAATTATTCAGAGTATAACTTATGCCGTTGTCTATTGATGAACTACAGGAGATACGAATCGTTTTTCAAGGTTTACAAACCTTGTATGAAACATACCTTCCTAAGGCAGATCCATTGCTAATAAATGACCTACTAGTTCGTGAACAGAAAAATTACCGACCAAATGCCCCACTATCTTCATACTATGTGGTTGAAATATCAATTAACGACGGTAAAGAGTTTGAGAGAATGAGGGAAGTGATTCATCAGAAAACTGGTTTGTTTCCTTCAATTCATGACAACGGTACCAGTTACGTGGTAAAGATGGAGTTGAATCTAGAAACTCTAAGAGGTATTTGTAATTCTGATGAGAGTATAATAAAGGTGACCGGGCGTTATGCAGAAGTAAACCAGAAATAACTAAATTCGCTATTCTAGCATGAAACCCCTAAAGTGAAACGGACAGAAGTTCAGAACGAGATTGATTATCATTGATCCGACATATACAAGACTACTAATATTACCCATGATGTCCAGTCTATTCTAAATACAATAAAATATTGCCATAAGTGTGCAACGTTAAGCAGTGGATATCAGTTGATCATGTATAGTTTGAACAAGTATAAGTACAGTAAACATGGGTTTATTCATTAAATTCATTTCAAGAGATAATAGGTGCATGCTTATGCCATGTTGTCTATAAATATTCTAAAGATGAGCCCTCAACATCCAGGCCATTTTCTCATGGATTTCCATCAATCCGGTTAGGAAATCGTTCGTACCAATATCATGATACTTTGTATCACATATTTCGAGGTCTGAACGTAGACTGCGAATAATTACTTCGTGGTCACTTAATAATTTAGAAATCATCTTGAGGTCCCCTGGATACTCTCCAGGACTCTCTTTGAGCCTGGATTCCTTGATGAATTCAGTCAACGTAGCTATTGACATTCCTCCGAGTGTCCTAGTACGCTCTGCTATCTCATCGATCAATTCATCAAGTTTTTCATACTGCTCTTGAAAAAATTTATGTCTGTCATTAAAGTGAGAACCTATCACATTCCAATGATAATTTCTTGTTTTAGTATACAAGATATACTCATCTGCAAGTAATGTGTTCAGGATCTTGACAACACCTTCTCTATTCTGTTGAGAAATTCCTATATTCAAGTCACCCTTTGTCTTTTCAAGCGTTCTTAACGTCATTCTATTACACCCATTCATATGGTTTTAATGTATAAAAAGATCTCAAACCTAGTTCGGGCTGAGTGGAATCAAAAATCATTTGGGATGCCAGATCTGAATATCTTAGCGTACTAAATTTATATCCCTAATTTTGTTGATTTCATCACAAATCATTTTGTAGCAACCACAGATGAGACAAAATTCTTAGAGTAAAATTATAGAAAACTTTTATAGAATTCATAATACATTTATTAATATTTTTCTAATAATATATTAATTGTGATGAGACAGCCAAGACAACAACACAGAAGCCGATCGGAGATAGTAGCGTCTATTCTTGCAACAGCAAACGGCAACCGGATAAGGCAAACCGAAATACTCTACAAAACATATCTTTCGCATACGCTCTTGAAGGACTATTTGTTGTTCTTAATTGAAAATGATTTGATAGAATATACTCCTGGAGACAGAACATTTAAAACCACTGAGAAAGGCATGCATTTTCTTAGGATGTACTCGCAGATGAATGATCTGATGGTTATTAAACAACTGCAACTCGCACAGTCTACAACATAAAAAAACATCTTGAAATGCATACCATGTTAGTTGTGAATTACTAACTGGCAATCGGATCTTCAGAGGTATCGAACTACTATCTTAAAACCTCTTACTGCAAACTTGAATACAATCATTCTTCTGTAAATTTTCACTGTATTTTCTCTGCGTATTATTATATATTCTTGACCGACAACTAAATTATTGTCGTGGGCTCACTAATGGATAAGTTTCCACAGTGCATAAACAATAGTTTACGGAATCATGGAATCACGAAGGTACTCTTGATCAATAGTGATTATGAACCTGCAATGATCTTGAAGAAGGGGTTAGAGAAATATGGCTTCGAAGTTTATTATTTTGCAAATATATTGACTGCGATCCAGGATATTCAGAAAACCAGAAGGGTAAACTATGAGATGGTATTGTGCGATATTCAAATACGTGATACTGAATATCTGTTATTTGCTAAACAAGTAAGAGAATTTAGCCACACTGTGAAAATATTCCTTTTAAGCCCTTGTGAATTTGAAGATATTGTAATACAAAACGCTATGATGGCAGGTGTCAATGAGATAATAAGGAAACCAATTTCGGCAGAAAAGTTGAACATAGTTTTGCAAGATTATATAGATGGAATCAAAAATCCACTAGATTCGGCGCTTAAACTATGATCCTTGCTTCCATATTTGGCCGGCTATTATCAGATCGATTCATATGTCACACATTTGTGGATGGTTGAAACGGCTTGAGATAGCGATTCATTGCCCGCTATTCAATTAGGGGATGGATCTACTAAAATAAATGGCATAAGGTAATGAGTTTTTCAAAGGTCATTGTATAATGTCCTTGTATATCTTCATTATTAATTATACACGAGAATATTTGCATATTATATAAAAGAATAATGCATACAATTTATAGTAGGCAAAAATGCCCAGGAATACTCGAAATGGAATCTTGTCAAATGAACCGATATCCATGCAGGGGATGGTTAAGAGAGCGAAATTTGGAAAGCAGAAGCAAAAGCCCGAAACATTAATTTCGCAACTGGACATCGAGATTGAATGTCCTAGATGTAATGAGATCTTGGAGCTTTATTCCGATTTTGATAGACTATATTATTATTGTGAGAGTTGCAGTTTACATCTGCGCGTTGGATAGACAACTGAAAACAGATATGTGTGCAGTTTTTTAGTCGTAAAATCTTTTTTCCCTTCTGTGAAGCATAATTTTAGATGCTGTCCAAGAAAATGGTTAGATCAAATATTTCAACCGTTTAGCTCGAATCTTAACAAATTCTCTTATTAACCGACTATTGAGAGCAGGTGATCGCTGTACTAAACTCTGGTACAACAATAATCCGCTTTCTTTTAGAATGTCAATGCATAAAAAATCGATTAAATGTACTAGAAAAGTATATAATCTTATCTTAAAGATGTTCTTAACCCTTAAATAATATGTATTGTTTTTGCAGAAGATTA
>JAATVP010000157.1 GCA_014523625.1 Nitrososphaerales archaeon TH5896 | reverse complement strand
TGAAGTCAGATTATGCACTAGCCTTAGCGGCGATGTTGATATTAGGTGGATTGGTACCCGGACTTACTACAGCCTCACAGGTCTCTTTTGCACAAGACGGTGGCGACGGTGGCGGCCCCGGTAGCAGAAATAACGAAGACAGTGGCGACGGTGGCGGCCCCGGTAGCAGAAATAACGAAGACAGTGGCGACGGTAGGGAAGGTGGCGAAAGTGGCGGCGCCAGTCGCAGTATTAGTAGTGGCGACGGTGGCAGTCCCAGCTTTATCGGTGGCACTAGTAGTACCGGTGCCACTAGTTTTACTCCTCCAGGCGGCAGTGGCGGAGATTTTGAGTGGAAGAATGGTGATCCTGACTGGAAGAATGGTGATCCTGACTGGAAGGACAAGCGTCATGATGGCAAACACAAGGACAAGAGTCATGACAAGGATTGCAAAGACAAGCGTCATGATGGCAAACACAAGGACAAGAGTCATGACAAGGATTGCAAGGATAAGCATCATGACAAACATGACAAGAAAGATCACAAAGGCGACCACAATGATGGTAACAACAACCACAACGACAACCACAAGAATTGCAACTATGACAAGGATGGCGACTATGAAAAGGATGGCGGCTATGACAAGGATGGCGACTATTGCGAATGCGACTATGACAAGGATGGCGACTACGACAAATACGGTGACTATTGCGGGGATGACAAAGATGACAACAACCACAATGACAACAACCACAATGGTGGCAGCGCAGGAGCTGCTGAAGTTGAGACGACTAGCAGTGCAGCAACATCGTCCTCAACTGCAATCCGCGGTGTAGTAGTGCAGTCCGCTACGATTGGCGACCCAGCAGCATCTGCAGGAACTAACAATATAGGGATAACGCCAGCAGGAGTAACACCAGCACAAGGCGACGGTTTAGCAGCATTACCCTAGAGCGCCTTTTTATCTTTTTTTAAGCACTAACGATCCTCAAATACTAGGATTATATTTTAAGATAGTAACATATTGCATCAATTACAAACAATAATCTAGGTACAAGGCTTTCAAAATGACCGCATTAGAAATGCCACCCTCTGAACATCTCTAGATCTTGACGGCCTGAACCTAGCAAGACTAGAGCAATGTAGTCTAGCCCACTTTAATCCTAATACAATCTCATTAATCAAATTATGTAATTACTTGTATTTTTGCGTAAGTTATTGAATATTAATCTATTGAAGACAATTAAATCAATTACCTTGGACTAACTTTGACCCCTATTCGCAATTTGAGGGGCTTATCTATATATTGATTGAAAGCCTAATCTGATTTTATGGGTACCCAAATGAGCTATGCTAGAAAGGGTCAAGCAACTGACGAAATGATTCGTGTTGCAAATGACGAAAGGACAAGTGTTGAGGCCCTTATGCATGGTATAGCCAGAGGAAGTATTATCATCCCCAGAAACCATGCCAGAAAGCAAGAAGCTGTACGAGTTGTTGGAATAGGAGATGGATTAAAGACCAAAGTGAATGTGAATATTGGAACATCGACCTTGTACCAAGATCTTGATGAAGAGGTCTCAAAGGCGAAAATTGCTGTCAATCACGGGGCAGATACGATAATGGATTTGTCAGATGGAGGTGATCTCGATCTAATCAGAGAGAGACTATTAGAAGAAGCCAAAATAACCTTTGGATCAGTTCCGATCTATCAGGCATATGCACATGGCGTTCAGAAATACAAAAACCCTCTTAATATTACAGAGGATGATTTCCTGAATGCGTTTGAAAAGAACGTTAAAGATGGAGTTGATTATACTACCATACATTCTGGCATAACAAAGGAGCTAGCAAAAAGGGTACTGGAGGTGAAAAGACATGGAGGGATAGTATCCAAAGGAGGTACCATAACTGCAGCATGGATGTTAAGATACGACAAAGAGAATCCTTATTTCAAACACTTTGACTATCTCTGTGAAATTGCTAAGGAGTATGATGTGACGTTCAGCTTGGGCGATGCTTTACGCCCTGGATCGATACTAGATTCCCATGATGAATTGCAAGTTGAAGAGATGTTGAATGTATCAAGACTAACAAAGAAGGCCCATGAGGAAGACATACAAGTCATGGTCGAAGGTCCAGGACACGTTCCGCTGAACGAAGTTGCTGCAAATGTCAGACTAGCTAAATCACTCATAGGAAATGTTCCCTATTACGTTCTAGGTCCTTTAGTCACTGATATAGCGGCCGGATATGACCACATCGCTAGCGCAATAGGAGCAGCTGTTTCTGCTGCTGAAGGTGTTGATCTGCTTTGCTACTTGACGCCTGCAGAGCACCTGGGTCTGCCTACAGTTGACGAAGTAAAGGAAGGTCTAATAGCATATAGAATAGCCGCACATGCAGGAGATCTTGTGAAGCTGCGTGAAAAAGTTATTGATTGGGACAAAGAGATCACTGAAGCACGGCGAACTCTGAATTGGGAAAAGCAGATCGCACTATCTATTGACCCTGAACAGGCTGCCAAGATACATTACAGACGACAAGGTCAATTAGATGGCAATAATGTCCCTTGCACTATGTGTGGGGGAGCTTGCGTATATATAATGTTACCACAGCAACGTAGGAATGAGGAAGTAATCACAAAAAAGGCTGGTCCTAATGATTAGAACACCTCCAATTTTCCTGATTCCTCCTAAATGTATTTGTTTGTTGTAAGCGAGCCATTTTCTGAATCAAGTGGTACTTTGGCCCAAAATTTAATGCATGATTGGTTCAATGATTTGTTGAAGTCTAGAGTAAAAATGGGTCCAAGGATAAACATTCCTATTATTAGTAAATAGATTACACAGTATTTGAGGAAGTTGATTTGAGACGGTGGTTCTTCACCACATTTTTCCATCATCTGGATACATGGTTGATTGTGAAACATGCGATAATACTGCTGCTACTGTAAATTCAATAATAGAATAATTTTCGACCCCATTGACTAGCTGATGACATAATCAACACTTAGAAAATATATATGCCCTATCCATCATTGATTCACGAGTGGTCAAATAATAATATTGTTTGTCATACAAATAAAGTACGCATTTCAATATCATACATAAGAACTCTAACCAATCTTGCCATGTCTTTAATGAAGTATATTCAGACATCAATGCCTAATACCATCATATTTATTTATCACGCATCTAAATGAGAGACTTGTGTATGAGCGATAAAGCAGACCTGGTTTCAGTAGTATATGATGCCATAAATGAAATTGGAAAACAAAAGATCCGCTCAGATGTAATTTCGAATATAAAAATCGCCGATGAGTACATTCAACGCCTCTTCAGTAGATCGTCAGAACAATTTAGCAACAAATTGGACAGCAATTCTTTGATTACGATGTTTGAGATCCTATTACACTTTATGCTAACAGCTTGCACTATTCCCTCCCAGAGAAAGGTCAAAATTTCACATCTTACCGTTGACCTCGTTATACCTAATCTTCATACATTGTCAAGAAGTCCCAATGATGCGATACTTATACAGTTTATTCGAAGTGATAAAGATATGACAACGATCGATGAAATACTATCCATACTTAAGCTCAAAACTGAAGATCTGAATATGTGGTTGATTACGACCTTAGATTTGCATGGCAAGGGTTCAACTCATGTTATCAACCTGAGTGGTTCGAAGATTGATTGCTCACATATAATCAGAGATATTGATACCTTTTTGAAGGAGAGAAGGGATAAGAGCTTCAGACTAGTACACTTTTAATCTACAAGATTAGGTGATTAGTGCAATTCAGGAGAATTAATGACGAGTATATTATCCTATACTTAATTATTGTATTTTCTGCAAATGAAGAATTATCTGAATTCTCTAAAATATTACGCGTGGCCTAATCAAAAATGTCTGATGCTCTAATCCTAGATAACACTCTTCTTCTATAGATTATCTATCCTCAATAAATATACCATTAAAAGCAGATTTATTTCTAAGTAGTTACTTAAAATTTACCTAAATACTTGTGTTTATTTCTAATACTAGACATATAAAAATGAAAAACAGGGATAGAGCGGAAATAAATGCGATGATCCTTGACATTGCAAGACATAGTAAAGTTACCAAGACAAAGATTATGTATCGAGCGTACTTATCGTATAATAAACTCGAAGAATACTTAACCGATCTGGGGGAAAGTGAACTATTGGAATTTGAGGTAGGAGCTCAGACCTATCGTACTACAGAAAAAGGAAAACGTTATTTAGAAATACATAGTAGAATGAATGAACTGATCTCTATCAATAGAGAAACAGTATTTTGAATTTAATTCGAAGGAAGTTAGTGAGATAATTTAGTCAGTAAGCAAATTAGGAAAACAATAGCTGGTGACAAGACTGATCCATGATCTAAATTCAAGGAACTATACTATACATCATGGATTCATTCGTGTGGCATAAAAAATTGGATTACTATACTTATAATATACATTGACAATAGCATCATACCGGTCTTTAATCCTATTTCTTTTTTGAACATTGGTATTAAAGCTATTATCGTGACTACAGTCACAAGTACTACTTGAAATGCGAGTACTGGGGTTAACTCAATCACAGTAAAAAATCCTGCATGATACATTGCTCCAAAAACTGCTACTGCAAGAAGCAACGTATTGTTTAGTATTTTAGATCCTAACACGTTGGCTATTGCAATAGATGCTCCTAATGCACCCTTTCTTGCAAGTATCATCAAGGATATTTTCTCAGGCATTTCCCCAGCAATTGGACTAATTATCACTGCAAGAACTATCGCAGAAACTCCTATATCGACTGAAAAACCCTCAAGTGCGTGGATGAACGGGCCTGCGCCTACTACGATTCCGATTGTTCCTGCTACAAATACCAATATAGATCTTAAGGTACGTCCTCTTAACTTCGAAGTGGCACCACTATTCTTGCGATCATCTCGTTTTTCATTAATCGAATTCTTCTTGCTACTTTCTAAAGCCTTCTCTTGTTGCTTACTATCCTCATTTGACATTTCTTTGGACTTAACTAGATTTTCATTTCTTTCTGATCTCATTTCAAACAGGGCCACCATAAGGTATGCAACAAAGAATCCCGTGAAGATAAAACCGTCCAAGAAATCATATCCATCAATGAACAGTAATGCACTCACTATCGCGGTGACAAGCAGAAAAATCTTGTCTAGTTTGAAAGTACTGACATTGATGCCTTTCAATGGAGATTTGGATATACGAGTTGTTGCAATAATTAGCATAATTGACAATCCCAGCGTCATCATCAATAGATTGCTCCCTAATCCGGCTCCTATAGCTACACCATAAGATCCGGCTGCGGCAGCGTAAATAACGATTGCAATTTCAGGAAGGGTTGTTGCTACACTTAAGATCGTCCTTCCTACAAACTTAGCACCGTATCTAGCTGAAAGATGTTCGGCTCCGTACGAGAGAGCCCAGCTTGCTACGATTAATTCTGCTAACCAAATGACCATCGACGTTAGATTCTCGGAACTCAAAATAAGGCTGCTATCTGACCTAAATGATAATCCCAATGTAATATATTGATTTCTTGTTTCATTTGAGCAAGTTTTGTCCGAATAGTTATGATTGTAATGACGAGCATAAATAGTGCAACAGGCCAATTTTCGTGTTTCATGCCTAAGGTACCGAATTATTGTGCCTGCTCTCCAGACGGAATTATTTTGGTATTGAATCGGTAAACCTATCTAATAGGTGCAAGCCACAAAGTTCCATGTAATTACCATACTAAGTAACAGAACCTTGAATCGGAACCCATGACAGCTTCATTCTTTAAATCCACGGTTCGATTTCTTCCAACACTTTAAATTTGGCCATTTCTCCGTGGATGTTGATGGAGAGTGACTGGAATTTGAAATTACAACTCTTGCGCATGTCCATATTTCATGCCAAAATTGACCTGTCACTGTCTAACCTTTTTATTACCTGAAGGTATAAACTGCCATGTATGCTAAATAAGGTTTGTGTCCTCGGTGCAGGTAGTACGAAATATGGTAAGTTAAACGAAAGTGTTGTAGAATTAGCCTTAGATGCCTCAAAGGAGGCTATCACTTCTGCCGGTATAACTCCAAAGGACATAGAATCAGGTTACATTTCAAATGTCTTTGGTGTTTCAGACAAGCAGGTCCATATGGCACCTGTTATAATGAGCAACCTAGGCATTCCATATACTCCAGGCCTAACCATAGAATCAGCATGTGGATCAGGCTCTGTAATGCTAAGAGAAGCATATGCGAATGTTGCTGCAGGTTTTTATGACTGTGTCTTGGCAGTAGGTGTTGAGAAAATCACTCAAGTAGGAACAGTTCAAAGTACTACACTTTTTTCATATTGTTCAGATTTCTTTTATGAGGGAGGAAATGGAGCATCTTTCCCTGGCCTCTTCGCATCTATCGCTAGGGCTTATCTTACGAGGTATAAGGCAACGGAGGAGGATTTGGCTTATGTAGCAGTCAAGAATCATGAGAACGGAATACTAAACCCCAAGGCACATGTTAGGAAAAAAATAACGATTGAAGATGTAATGCGATCCCCTGTTGTAGCATCTCCTCTCAAACTTTACGATTGTTGTCCCTTTTCCGATGGCTCTTCCGCACTAATTCTTTGTAGCGAGGAATTTGCAAAGAAAAGGGGCAAAAGCTATGTAGAAATAATCGGATCGGGCCGTGGTGCCTCCCCAGCCGCGGTACAATCGCGCGAGGACATCACAACTATACCAAGTACCGTCAATGCTGCGCGACAGGCATATGAAATGGCCAAGATAACACCCAAAGATGTAGATTTTGCTGAAGTACATGATTGCTTTACCATTGCCGAAGTCATTGATACTGAGGACCTGGGCTTTTTTAAGAAAGGAGAAGCTGCAGGGGCCATAAGGGCTGGTGCAACAAAGAGGAACGGAGAGATTCCAATTAATCCATCAGGGGGATTGAAATCCAAAGGTCATCCGATTGGAGCTACGGGGATAGGTCAGGTTGTTGAAGTATTCGAACAATTTACAGGGAAGGCAGGAGACCGGACAATCCACGACGCAGAGATCGCAGTTACCCATAACTTCGGTGCTACGGGGGCAAGTGCAGCTGTACACGTTTTTAAAAAAGTTAAATGAGCTAATTTGTCTGACTCACGAGATCCAAATCAGATCATGAATAGGAGAAGCAGGTTCATTGAAGCAGCTAGTCGTGGAAAGATTCTGGCAAATAAATGTGCAAAATGCAGTCATTCCACTCTTGAGACAACATATTTCTGTGAAAAATGCTCTTCCGATATATTTACTACAGAGGAATACGACGGGTTGGGTAATGTGGTTACATTCACAATTCAATCTGTCGCTCCAGAAGGATTTACTGATGCGGGCTCGTATGCATGGGTAGTCTTTAAAGTTGATGGTGCCCCTTTCAATGTATCTGGATTTCTTAAGGATATTGGTGCGCCTTCAGATTTACCAATTGGTTCAAAAGTACAAGTGACTGGTTTTGATGAGAAACATGGGTTGCTTTTAAAGCGTGTTTGATAGGTTGTAGTAATAATACTTGTCGTGAGCCATCACCATGTTCAGAATCCCTCTGCCATTTGATCGAGGCAAACCTACATTTTCCCTGTTTGGCCTAGAACAGGAAATCCTGTAGCTTAGCTTAAACATGTTTGTAGGTATATAGAATTTAACATTTGTTTTTACATCACATTTTTTAGTGTATTTGCGGAAGATGGAACAGCATCGTCAGCGATTCAGTGGAGAGATTACAAATGCAAGTGCCGTTGTAAATACTCAACTTTCAAAGCTGACTATGCTGGAAAGAAAATTCTCGAACATGGATGACAAATTCAGTCTTGAAATTTCCAATCTTATGAAGAATGGCAATAATGCGCGGGCAAAAGCACTTGCAAATGAACTAGTGAACATTCGACGGATCAAGAACACAACTCGAAACATGAACCTTACCTTGGAGATGCTAGTAATCAGGTTTAGTACTCTCAAAGATTTTGGAATGATTATGGACACTATTGAACCTACAGTAGATATAATAAAGAACATTCAGCTTGATATATCAGCCATCGTGCCTGCCGCAAACGGAGTGCTGTCCGAAATGTCTGATATTTCATCAGTGGTTCTAAATGAAAGCACAAAGATAGATGGAAACTATGCCATCCCAACAACTGTAGATTCAGATGCACTGGATATTCTAACAGAAATCGAGTCAGTAATGGAACAGGACGCTAAAACGAAATTACCTGAAATACCTGCAGAGATAAACGAAGCAATAATCCAATCAAAGGATAAAATGAAGATAAGGAGCTTATTGAAGGAGAGTCAGGTACTGGTCGAAACCTGATTAAATAGCAGAAGTTGAGGTAGGTCATATTATATCGATAGTAAAATATAATTTACAAAGTAGTTTTAATTGTCTAGGCTGAATATCGGGTGCAATGGAACAGTTGAGTCATGATTATTCATTACAAACTGAGAACAAAAGGTATGGGATTCTCGAATCCGCCTCAAAACGAGTGCGGATGATCTTCTCTGTTATGGCAAGTCCTAACAGAATTGATATTCTTAGAATATTGAATTCAAAGGGGCCGCTTACCTACTCAGAATTAAAATCACTTGCAGGGTTCAAATCGAAAAAAGAATCCGGAAAATTTGCCTATCACTTAAGGAAACTACTTCGGCAGTCATTAGTTGCTTTGAATAAAGGTGAAAGAAGATATACAATAACTAACTTGGGGAAATTAGTCTTGAGCCTTGCAAGACAAATTGAAGAAAGGTCAATAGTTGAAAGTGGCAAAATGTATGTTAGGACAAGCCACAATTCTATTGAGGAGTTTAATTCCCACAAGATAATCCAATCTATCGTTAGGGAGGCAGGGATGCCTCTAGAACAAGCGCAGAAAATCACAGAGGAAGTGGAGAACAAAATATACAAGTTCCAAGCTGCTTATCTTACATCTTCTCTGGTTCGTGAAACAGTCAATTCCGTGCTTATAGAACATGGCTATGAAGAGTATCGGAGTAGAATGTCGAGATTAGGCATGCCTAGCTCAGACGTTCTTGATCTGGTAAGCAATGCGGAAGGAATTACAAATGGAATAGAGGGAATTATCAATAATGCCTCTATGTCAGTGTTTTCGGAGCACCTACTATTGAATTCACTGCCTAAGGACATTTCAGATATGCATCTAGGTGGCGAGTTAAACATCTCAAATCCTGGAGTATGGGGCATAATTCCTGATGTGGCTTTTTTAAACATCAATGAATTTTCTGAGGGACTACAAAACTTAAACGGCAAGTTTTTTAGCATATCGAGGGTACGCTTCGATGAAAAGCCCAATTTTGCGGCAGCATTGCAATTACTTTTGGCTTTGATGAGTAGAGAGGCATCATCGGAGGTAGTACTTGAAGGCATCACAGATTTTCTCTTGAATGACACTTTGAATCGTGAGGATATCGCCTCGTCCTTTTCGAGGTCTCTTATCTCGTCATCTGCTTCGAGTTCCTATTCTGAAGGTCTTCCTTCATTTACGATTCTATTACCTATAAATACTCTTGATAAAAAGACACTCGAGGCCTTGCTTGATGGCTACACAAAGTATACAGACTTGACTCCATTACCAAGGGTTAGTCTAGCGTTAAATTACAGTGAAGATTCCAGAACGTTGGAAGAGGACTCGCAGATGATATCATCTGTAGTTAGATCTGGAGGTAAGATTGTCATCATGAAAAATGAGAAGCGAACAAGCAATGGCATTCGAAAATCTTTAGATGGTAAGGATACACGGAGCGTCGCATCATTACAGTCAATGTCGATTAATCTTCCTAGGCTTGCATATCAGTCAAACAAAGATGAAACATATTTCAGGGCAAAACTCGCCTTAACAATAAAACCAGCATTGGAGGCGATGTATATAAGAAAGAAGAACATCCTGAACGCAATCAGAAAGGGGTTATGCCCAGTAATGGGAAGCTCTAATTTCGAACAGTTCGGTACAACTAATATAATTCTCAATCTCACCGGATTAAATGAATCCGTTTATGATATCTTGGGATATAATCAAAATTCTACTGGAGATGATGTTCTGAAAAAAGTACTGAAGACCTCGGGAGATGTAGCTTTAGATCACGGAAGACAAATGGATAGCAAATCGGTAGGTATTTCAATGATAGATGATGACAGTAGCATTAGATTTTCAACCCTAGATTCAGAAAAATATGGTAAGACTCTCCTATCTACTGGGGCCGAGTCAGCTAAGCAATACTCCCAAGGTATTACTGTGAAGGGAAAGGAGCTTTTGTTACAACCTCAAAAAACATTGGAAGAATGCATATCCATTGATGGTCTCCTGAGAGGTGGATTGTCGACGTCAATCGATCTAACAGATATTTCGGTACAGGATGAATTGAATAAGGCAATAGCCGCCAGTACTGGGCTCACCTTCTTCCGACCATTTGTGCGATCGCTGATCTGCAGAGGGTGCAGCAGACGTTATGTTGGGTCAGATGTTAATAAATGCGAGACCTGTGGATCGGTATATTTAAGGATATGTTGACTTGCAGTTAATGGATAATGGTATTGACCAACCCTAGACCATCTTTCTGATTTCTTTCAGATTGTCTAGGCCTTGTTGAAGAAGGATCATAGCCAATTCAAGGCAATACTTTAGGTCATCAGTCCATATAATATGTGAAAGTTATTCAAATGAGAACTGCGCTTCTCTGCAACAATATTTGTCTTGGCCAACCAGATTAGTAATTCATCAAAATCTAATTTTTGAGTATCATGCTTCCTATTGGAAATAACATACGCGTTACTCAGTTTCAAAAACAAAGAAAAAAAGAATGTTTGTTTGATATTTTGTCTTTTCTTATGGGATTGATCTGCTGTACAGCTTTCCTTCTAATGCTAGTTTGTACATCTCTGCTACGTACGGATTCTTGGCTGGTGTTTCAGCTCCAAGTTCAACCAATCGTGCATACACCCTTA
>JAATVP010000156.1 GCA_014523625.1 Nitrososphaerales archaeon TH5896 | reverse complement strand
TTCGACATTAATGTTCACGCATGCAAATGTCCATTACAACTTGTCTCAAAGTTCTGGTAATAGTTCTCATTCCTAAAGTTGTCTATATGAAAACTGAGAACGCGATTTAAAGTAAAGAATAACCATTAAATTGGGGTTTGGGTCTACTGGCAGACTTACGTGTGGCTAATATAACTACATATTTGGATTAACGACTCATTAGAAACTCATCACAAATAATACGCTTTAAGAGATAAATCAAATTTGCTCCAATTTAGAAATTGTTTTTATTTAAGTATAAGTTGTGAAACTATAATGACTAGACCTATTGAACATGACAAAGTTCGAGATGCATTATTCTTTCAGCTCGAACCAATTCTTTCTGCCTTTGAGAGAGCTTATCATATCGATCCGGAAGACTCGTTCGAAGCTATCCATATTTTAGAAAAGTTATTAGAAGAACGATTGAAAATGGAAAAGGGTTATGATGATAAAAAGATTGAGGATTTCAGAAAGCACGCTGAACTGGAAATTAATAGACTAAGACCAAGGGTTTCTGATAGCATATGGAAATAATCTCAAATTTTTATGAACTGATTACTTAGTTCTCTAAATTATTTCAGATCTTGATTCTTAATATTTTAGAGTTTAGCGATTATACAATATCTTAGTTTCTGTGATTCTTTAACTTTTATATGTAATTAAGCCTAGTCAATTCTAATTGTGAATGGAAAAAAAGCCAGAAAATGATGTCTTTGAGGAAGAAGATGATATAAATATTGATGATGAATTTGAAGATGAAGATGAAGAGGAAGAATTCAATGATAACGATAATACTTCTGAATAAAAACAAGATTACTGCTACTTTTCCTCGTTTTCACAGATAACCAAGTTCCGGAATACCTTTTATGCTAGTCTATAGTCTATACTTGAGCTAACAGAAACAAATTCATGACAGATAGGACGGCCCCTTTCGTTCATTCTTCCAATCCCTGGCCGTCCTATCATTTCGTATATGCAATTAAACCCTTGGAAAATAAACTTAAATGTTATCATAATGTTTTTCATATTATGATAGTGTCGATCCATAATCTGTGGCAAAATTGAGACCTTAATCTGAAATCCATAACTCGATCGCCTATCTGTCATTTGTATAATGGCAATTAACGACTCTACCTTGATATGTGAATCGCTGCCTGTTTTTGCTTAACCATTTATCAAAAGGATTCAAGCTGATTTCAAGGTCGCAAAAAAATTTGACTTGGCAAATAATGAAAAAAATAGGAGTCAAGAAAAAGTATTACAAGATGACCGCTACGGCATCAGCAGAAGTACTTTACCTTTCGGCAGCAGAAGTACTCTCCTTCACCGTAGCGGGGGGAACAACACCGTATATTCTTGTAATGGAATATATTCCTACTTATCATCATTATTATTAGGTTATAAAATGTAGATTTTTAATCCAAATAAAATAAAATAAAATGAAAGTACTGATTATCAACGGTTGTTTATAAAGTAGGACAAATATCGATATAATCTTTAAGAAATATGTATTCTATCAAAGTTACACAAATGGAAGAGAAGAAGAAAGAAATCGAAAAGGAAGTTTTAAAGCCGATAACCAAAGTGAAATCTAAAGAAGATAAGGAATTACAAGGATTGGAAGTAGAATCAACTGGAGGAGGAATGGGTGCAGGAGGAGGCTAAGACCAGTGAATATTAAGACATTAGACTGAAATTGATTTCCCTACAATCTTGTTAGATTATGAAATGGGTATCGTTACATGATACTAGAGATAGAGCTGTGAATAAAGTGCCTAATTTGGGTATGATGTACTGCAATTATCCGCTTTTTCCGATGTTTTCATCCGTTTCTTAGCTTCACTTTTACTAATATAATGGAATCACTAAATCCACATTATTATTGGAACATCCATTTACATTAGTTACGTTCTTATACAAAGAATGTAAAAGAGTATGAAATTATTGTATTTCTAATTTGGAGCAGCAGCGGTCATTGTGTTATTCTGAAGTATTGCAGTTACACTTGGATCAACTCTTCCAGCCTGGGTCATGGCGAAGCAATGAGTAGGCATAAATGACTCAGCACCTCCAAGTTTACTCCCCCATTTTGGTAACATGTTTTGTACACAATTCTCGTTTACAGCATCAATATACTTAGAATAGAGTAGCCAAGCATCATTCGTTTTACCTACTTGTGTGGCAATATCACTAAATTGGACTTCATTATTGGCTTTAGCGGCAGCTTTTCCCAGATCAGAGACAAACTCTTGCTGTGTTACCACATCATCCCTAGTTCCCAATCTAGTCAGATGGCCACCAACGAAAGTATCAAAGTCATAATTATTTAGGATTATATCATGAGCATTTATAAAACCTGCAACGTCGTTAGCGATTGCTAAATAGACAAATGGAACCCAACCAGGATATACTACGTCAACTAGCATAAGCGTTTTCTGATTTGGAGCATAAATAAACAAATTTCCTGGTATGTGATTATCACCGTAATCACATACCAGGCAGCCACCAGATAATTCAAGTGTTTGATTTCCAATTTGTAACGTGTAGTTATTTGGAAAAGTTATCGTGGGGATTGGCAGAATAGTAGAATCATTTTTGGTTAGACTCATAGCTCTCTTGAGTTCTGCAGCGGTATCTAGATGTGCTATATATGTCGCATTCTTTGGAAAGATTCCAGCTGCACCAATATGATCTAAATGGGCATGACTATAAATTACATGGGTGATCGGCTTGTCAGTTACTTCAGATATGGCTTTCAAATAGTTTTGTCCTATGGATGGCGGAGCATCAACTGCGACAACACCTTCATCAGTTACCAAAAACATTGTATTATAAGAGCCATCTGTCACCCAATAGAGATTATCGCGTATTTCTTCAACTAGATATCCTTTTTCAGTTATAGCAGGACCCATCGAAGTATGAGGTATTTCTGTCATAGTACTATTAGAAGTAGCATTCTCGCCGCCAAAAGAGCTTGCATTCTTCGTCATCGTCGTTATTGTCGAAACAAAATTCAATTGGCCATGATTATCCTCAGCTGTTTCCATGACATTGTATGCATAAACGACATGACCTGTCATAGCTGTTGTTGTCAAAATGAAAGAGAGTGGTACTATTAATGCTGCCACCATACTTATTGATAGACAAATATTAACCAGCCGACATGAGCGTTTATATTTCAAGATCTAAAACAATAAAGATTTCTCGTATAAAAATTATCACATTTCATATTCATAAGTTATATTAAAAAAGCATGTGTTCTACCAAACTACAAGAATTTAATCTAATTTCGTTATTCTACTAATTTTCAGGAACCTGGGAAATTTAAAGTTGAAATGGGCAAATCTGAAGTATTTTCTTTGATAGCCTTATAGGTCGAAAATGTAGTGCAATGACTCAAGCTCTACAAACCGCACAACCTTATAATTTCAGACAGCTAATTGTGCGGGAACAACCAACCAAGATTCAAAATAAACTTAAAGATTGGTGTACTTATAGAATAATAAAATTGACATGAATTATAGGCTAGTTATCCGATTTATCTAGATCAACACTAATAATCTGATAATTATCATAATTATCATAATTAGCATATTTTGCAAACAAGTAGCGATGATTTGTCCACAAATAGCTTTCCAGATATCGACAACGGTGATGGTTATGATGAAGCAACTAGTACATTGTTCAGAATGAAAATTTATTGTTACGAGAAATTATCAAAATCATAATAAGGCATGACATATCTATAATGTTTACATGACACATGAACATGAACACTCACATGAGGATGGAACAACTCACACACACGACCACGATAAGGGCGAACATCATGGTCGTGAAATAGAGGACTTAGACTGAGATATATCTCATCCATACTTCATCCATTTTTATTTTAGTACGGTTAGGCAGGGTGCATACAGTTTGATAATATTATCTACAGAAGGCACTGTGATCGCCATCAAGTATCTATTTATGACTGGGGTTTCCTTTGAGCCAAGTATCGATCGCCTGAATAACGACTGTTTTCTTTGCGATCCCCGCATATTAAATTGTCATAAGAATTTTGTTTCTGTGGGATAATAATAGCGTAGCATCTAAATAGCTTGTTTGTGTTTATGATATAAGCAATATATGACTCGACAGCAACTATTAGCACAAGAATTATCGGTCTCCCAAATTCTAACCAAGTATACAAGCAAGCTAATGCAGAACAAGAAACGACTTAACGATAGTCCAGATATTGACAAGCTGAGAGAACAACAGCAATTATTTGAACAAGAATTATCTATTTCCCAAATTCTACGCGCGTATGGAAAGCAGTTTACACAGATCAGAGAGCAGTATACTGATGGGATTAACGGAAGATGCGCTATGGGTGTCATCATGTCATACTATGGTTGGGATGGAAAGTGTTGTTCTAATGCGGAAAGAAGATTATATGCCGCATTAGTTGCTTTGAGACGGGCTGGCATTAGTAAAGAATCATTGATCGAACTAAATGACTCTGGTATGACATTTGAAGAGATAGCTGATTATCTAGACCGCAATAAAGAGATGACAAATAGCAAGTATTGATGATCGATTCAGATCATTGATGTAGATTAGAACTATTAAAGATAGTATTGTCATCTTCCAGCTATCATACACATTTATATTGACGATAGTATTTGAGTGATAAAGCTATATTTTTTAGTAATGTCAAACGTGATGACTTTGTCAGAGGATTAAAGTATTATTGAAATATAATTTATAATATACTGACTATACTAGTCTTAGTTACTATCTTGTAAGTTAAAAAGAGGTTGGGAATAAGACTGGGTTGCATATTACAAATGTTTATATAAAATTTTGAGTTGTCTTAAATTTGGAAATTAGAACAAAGAACCGATTATTCAGTTAATCGATCTTGGGCATGAGATACTCCCATTGCATTACACTTACTATTCAGATAGAAAGATCACATATGATAATATGTTATGCTTGTACATACTTAATAAGACTGAAGAAAATACACTGGACTGAAGAATTTGTTTGCAATTCGGGAAAGCCCAGTTTTGATGCGATAGAATTTAGTATAAACAGTTCAAGGATAGAGATTGTATGCAGCAATGTCATAATGTGATCTGCTGGTGCCTATAGGCACTGAACAAATCGTGTCAATAGCCACATATGGAACTAAAAAATCTTCGGCGATTCCAGCAAGAACTAATTAGTGGCAAAACCAGTAGAGATTTCATTTCCACGAGATACTTGTACGAATATAATTCACAGCATTGTGAAATTAGCATAACGTTAAATGATTTACTTCGCATGTATAACTACCACCACTCTACATTAATACGCGAACAACCAATATTGACTCGTTGGTAAATCCAAAATGGTTTAAAAAGCAACTTGAAACAGATGCCTTCTACTCATCAATCCAAGAGGTATTTGCATCTTTTGGACCTCCATATGGAGCAGCTGATAAAAAGATAGTACCCAATGGCTTTTTTTGGTCTTCGTTAGCCGTAAACGTACTTTTACACAGTCGAGAATACTCTGACGGCCCCACTCAAAACCAATGCAGCAATAAGGAGGACGAAATCACTCAATATAGCTATCTACATACTGAAACTGCGATGCTGATGTTAGGTACTATGGTATTATCATGGTTAAAAGTCAACCTTAAGAAAAAAACTGAAAACGGACATTGTCATAATTCTCTTCATGGTACAACAGAAAATAATAAATCCGCGAGCTGTCCGATTGGAAGTAATTTTCACAAGGACTTGTACAATGATTATGCATCAATATTAGAAGATTTTGTAAGAAATGTAAGGGCTTGTACTCCCACTCCAATATCGTCGTCGTCATTATCGAGTCGAAATGAAAATGTTAGTAACATTTCATGATGATTTATTTCGAATTATTAATACCCATAGTAATTGTGGTTTTATAGTCTAAAACACTTTTTTGAATTTCACAAAGTGAATCCTTGTGATAATCGTATTGGATATTTTCTCAAAATTACTCTTAAGCTGAAGTATATTAGCATTCCTTGTAGAATATAGCCACCAACAAGTAATACAACTGCATTCATTGGCCTTTCAAATGTCGTCATTAGGTGAATATGTGGTGCAGCTATGCTGTTTCCCACGATTACGGCCGATGCAATCAGAATACATGCATACAACAGTTTAGTATATCCTTTCCAAATCAAAAATGAAAGAGATACATAACAAAGCTCTAATACAATCGCTCTATCGAGAAATTTTGGGTTTCCAAAAGGAATCGCGATCATGTCCACAACAATAATGAATATTAGCGTAACTAACACCAGTTTATTATAGTTCATGAAATTGGCTATATAGAAATATGATCTATTTGGTATATGTGTTTACGGGACATTACTAAGTTTTCTATTTATTTCCCCTTGCATTTATCGATTTCTGGACTTCCATTTTCAAATCGATATCAATATCATTGAAAATATACCCAATCAAACTGAGTAATAATATACAGTTTATGATAGTGATGTATATGTAAATAACGTAATATAATTACATGGCAATATTATATGCGATATATCACTAAAGTAACTATACTGGATTTCTATTCATTCATGTACCTATGAACAAATCTCAGAGCTTGGCACTAGTTGCAATAGGAATAATTGCAGTATTACTAGTCACAGCAACAACAGTAGCAGATTCGCAAGACGCCATGGCTAAGAAAAAGCACAAAAAACATCATCATAACAATGGCGGTGCAGCAGCAGCCGCAGCAGCAGGAAATTCTGCAGCCACAGCAGCAGCAAGTGGCAATAGCGCGGCAGCTGCCGCAGCAGCTGGTGGAGCATCAGCAGCCGCAGCAGCAGGAAATTAGAAACACAGTAATTACATGAATGGACAAATCAAAACATTTCTTTTTTTCTTTGCTTTTATAGATGGATGCAGCTAAGACAATAAATTCTAATTACATATATGCCAAAAGACAACAAGACAAATTCTTACTATCGTTTTTTACAGTTATTGGGCGTAGTTGACATTTGCATTTGTATGACATCTTATCATTGGGAGTAGCATCGTCTGATCATCCATTAGATCAGCGTACGTTGTAATGTCACAGTAGAATATTATATGTATTAAATGACTGAAGTTTAATTCTTTACGCAATGAATACTCAAGTATAAACGATGGGAGTATTGACATTGGTTCTGATCGTGTTAGTTATTCTTGCGATTATTGGTCTTCGATGGGAAGCTTTTTCGTCTGGAATTATTAGCGGATTCGAGACGGTTCTGGATGTGGGTCAACCCGTTATCAAGAATTTAACTCAAGAAGCTAGAGAATATGTTAATAGATAATGCATAAAATATTAGCAATACGATAACTTTATAGCTAGTATCAACATTCGTATTTACTAATGAAAGATAATTCCATAGATACTTTATAGGAACTACAAACTAATGGATCCAGTAGGAGCAGTATCGTAGCATTTTCTGCAATAGCAATTCTGTAAAGATGCAGCAAGTGACAACTATGATAGATGTAACTGCCCTGAGAAGTCCCAAGTTCTTCTATACAGAAATCACTGCTTGTGCCGTCGCCGCTAGATAATTGTACTGGATGTGTGTGCCATGCATCAGGGTTTTGATTAGAATCCCTGAATTCGGGATGGATCGCCACTACAATCCCCTCTCCAGTATCGGAGTCCACCCAAGCATACCCAAAAACCAGAACAGATTCTATGAATTGGTCAGGGAACCTAGGTATTGTATCTAGAGCTTCTATAGATGCGAAAAGAACATCTTCATCCGGAAATAGACTCATAGAGACACTCCTATTTTACAACTCTGTTTTTGACGATTCAATATCTCTCTCACGCTGATGATAAATCAGTCCACCAATGGCGGTTTTTCTTTTTGTCAAATCCAAATGATGACCGATTAAATCCAAATATTGACAGTACTGCTTCAGTAGAATCGAGTAGTATATCAAGATATTTTTCTCTATCATAGTTTTGAGTCGAAATGAGTTTCGCGGGAGTTAATCTATGCAATGGATCAGTATGTTGTGAGTTAGAGTGAACATATTGGATACTATCCCCGCGGTTAGTAATAACCCCAGAAACATTCAATCTTATCGCGTCACTTCATTCATAATCGCTTCTGCAAATTGGTCAGTCAGGTCAGGATCTTCTTCTTCACTTGTTATTGTTTCATTCATGACTTCGTTCATAATCGCTTCTACCAATTGGTCAGTCGGGTCAGGATCTTCTTCCTCACTTACTATTGTTTCATTATCGTCTTGTTCAGCTGTTGTCGGCCCGCTGTTAACGTCATTAGAATCGGTCGAATCAGTAGAATCTTCTTCTGTGGTCCCATCTATTTTTTCGCTTGGTGTTATACCCTGTGGATTGTCATTGCCAGCGCCTGTATCATGTGAGCTATCCGTGGCAACACTATTGCTATCTAATTTTTTTGAAGCTGGAGTAATCTGTGCAAAAACTGAGTTCTGACTATCTGGAGTCACACTAGACATGATCGTGCATATTAGTAGAAGCCCGGATAATATTCCATATTTGAAATATTGAATGTGTATCATATTGTTGTCTAGAGTATGCTAAGTTGACAAGTCTATATTTCAGTTGATTAAGTTTTATCTTATAATTATACTGTAATTGAATTCATTTTTGTATTTGGATTAATACGCTGATCTCCGATTCCATATCTTGCATCTTATTTAGCTGTTTAGAAAGAGATCTTATTGTCTACCAATGCACTAATCTGGATCTCTTACTGGGATTTGATAAACCACTGATAAATGTTAAGTGGTCTTCATAGATTTATTATCACGCGCTAAGCCAAAGCTCTTACAACTACGTGTCAGTAATTTCACCATTCTTTAAGTCGTTATAGCATTCTATGACTGTTTTGTATTGTAAACATAACGTGATCCCGATACAATATTAAGATACACTCATATCATCAATTAAAAAGCGACCTGTGCACACATTGTAAATATAAGTAGCTCTCTCCGGCTTAGTTCGTTACCAGTATAGAGAACGATATTCTGGTTAATTGAGCAGATTTAGCATATATTTAACAGTTTGTCGATTGTTATTTTTATCTTAGTTTCTCTTGTCATTTTGTGATATTCGCCTCTACTACTCTCTCACATCTCACAAAGACAAAACCTAGATCTTTGTATGATTGTTCACATCCACTTATGAAACTATTGGTATAGTAACCACCACATATCTTGTATATCTCCAAATTGAACATTAATCCATATCCGTCCGATGCACCAATTTGTTCACAAGTTCTGATACTGAGAATTTGTGGTTGTGACAGTTGTGGTGGTTTGATCACTACTGTTTTATCTGGTCCGTCATTGTCGTTGTCATTATTCTTCTTAGTGGCATCTTTACAGTCTCTCCAATCAGTTTTCTTCGTCCCATCATTACATGGATATAAGCCGGTAACTTGATCATAGTCTTTTCTGTCATGACAAACTCCACGATAATTACTACCAACCAGATCACAGTATGGATTTGGCCCCGTCGATGGACACTCTTCATCTTCAGTCACAGTTGACCCGTCTGAACATGTAAATATCTGTTCTTCATCGTCCTCATTATCATTCCCATTATCGTCTCCATTGTCATTATCTTCACCCGGTCTACCAGCGTCTTCCCAATCTTCTTGTGCTTGTTCTTCTTGTTCTTCTGGACTCGCTGACTATACACATTTTAATATAAAACTGCATGATTCGCATGAGTACATCAGCTTATCGAAGCTGGAACATAATTCCATTATGTCATTACATAGCGGACATTCTATCTCAATGTCAAGCTCAGACATTGATAGTTCCGATTGACCCTGTTGACTAACTTCCACAGTTTCCAGAGATTGCTCTTCATGTCTTATTTCTAGGGGAACAAGTTCAGTGTGGGTATGTCTTGTCATGCTCAATATCCACTAAAATGATTATTATATAAGCTAGGACTGATGGTGAGGGGAGAGCGGTGTACGCGTATACTCTCTAGTATTTTCAGTTTCATGCATGTAGTCATTTCTTCTGGCTTAATCGCATGGTATTCTAACATGTGCAAGATTGAATTATAAATGACTGTTTCATCGCTAATTCCATAAGTATTGCAATTACAGTCGAGTCCGACATCTCTACAGCAAACACAAAATAGTTGTAGACAATCTTCATATGCTTGGGACATCTGAATAATGCAGTAAAATTTGTTATATTTACGGTGTGATGTATTGTACTAGCAACTACAATCTATGGAATTCTAAGTGTGATTTGACACTAATAATATGCTTTAGGAGCCTAGTTAGAGGCTTGAGAACTCCTAGGCATGACCCCCACCTACTACGGCCAACTACTAAGGGTTCCATCAGCAGCTAGCCGCAGTGGGGCACCGAATGTTTGACCATTGTCATTACTAATTCTAAGAACTGGTTCATTACTTGTAGCATTTCTCTCATACCATGTAACTATTACGTTACGCTCACCCT
>JAATVP010000155.1 GCA_014523625.1 Nitrososphaerales archaeon TH5896 | reverse complement strand
TCTATGAACGGCATAACATGCAGATTTAATGATGTTATAGCCAATAACGACGTGCACTTCGATCTCTTTAAAGGTGAAATTCATGGTCTTCTTGGAGAGAACGGTGCTGGAAAGACAACTTTGATGAGTGTGCTCTACGGCTTATACAAACCAGAAGCAGGGGAAATTTATGTGAAGGGGAAAAGGGTTGACATAAAATCTCCTCTAGATGCCATAGGTCTTGGGATAGCTATGGTTCATCAGCATTTCTTATTGACACCTAGCCATACGGTTACAGAGAACATTATTGTCGGGCTAAAGTCACCTCGAAGGTCTATTTTACTTAATACGGCGGAGGCAGAAAATAGGATCTTGGAATTATCCAGGAAATATGGTCTCAAGATTGACCCAAAAGCAATCGTAGGTGATCTATCTGTGGGCGAACAACAACGGGTAGAAATAATAAAAGCACTCTACCGAGATGTCGATATTCTAATTCTCGATGAGCCTACTTCAATGCTTACCCCCGTTGAAGAAAAGGCTTTGTTCTCGACGTTATCTGCTATGGTAAAGGCTGGACTATCCATAATATTCATCACACACAAGTTAAGAGAAGTCATTGAGGCAAGCACACGTGTAACAGTTCTCCGAGGTGGAAAAGTTATTGGCACGGTAATGACTGCAAAGACAACAGAAACAGACCTTGCAAAATTGATGATAGGAAGGTCACTCACTCACAGTGTAGACCGTCTGGAACAGGAGATCGATGCAGGAATTCAGAAATCATCTAGTGCAAGAGCCACAGCTGGACTTGCCACGATGCTTGAACTTAAGAACGTGTTTGCATTGAATAACTCGGGGGTACAAGCGCTTAAGGACTTGTCATTAACGGTATCAAAAGGTGAGATATTGGGAATTGCAGGAGTCGATGGCAATGGTCAGAGCGAAATGGCAGAGATTGTTTCTGGTTTGAGGAAGATCCAGAGTGGTCAGGTAGTCATAGATGGACGCGATATAACAGGAATGTCACCGAAGCAGATCAGAGAATGGGGTCTGGCTTACATACCCGAAGATCGACTCAATACGGGTCTAATTCTGGAATACACTATTGCTGAAAACCTAATTTTGGACAGGTGGTATAGCAGACCTTATTCAGGCAAGATATTTTTGGACAAGCATGAAATGAAAAGATTTGCAGAGGAGATCGTCGCAAATTTCGATGTGAGAACTCCAAGTTTAGATTTTCAAGTACGCTATTTGTCTGGTGGTAACTTACAAAAAATCGTACTTGGAAGAGAATTGTCAAAGGAACACAAGCTGCTTATTGCTCATAACCCTACACGTGGATTGGACGTGGGTGCTGCCGAATATGTCCACAAGCAACTTTTTAAACAAAGGACCTCTGGGGTAGCAGTTTTACTGTTATCCTTAGATTTGGATGAAATTCTTCTAGTCAGCGACAGGATAGCAGTAATATATGCCGGCAGGATAATGGGGGTATTTGACAGGACAACAGCAGACGTCGATAAAATAGGCCCATTGATGGGGGGTTACGTAGTGGAGGCTGGTGCTTGAAATGATGGCTATAGATTATGGAAATATGGGAGATTGTGATCTACAAGATTGACTACAACTCTTATACTTGGAAAGAGACTCAGTTTTAAGCACATCGTCCCATTCCTGTCAGGTGGACTAGCTTTTTTGGTCGGAGGAATCATACTCTATGCGGCAGGAGTAGATCCCCTGGAAGCCTATGCATTACTGATTAAAGGATCACTCGGAACTACCCGTGCAATTGCGGATACCCTTGTAAAGACTATATCGCTACTCATTGCAGGTCTTGCTGTAGCTGTCGCATTTAAGTGTAGGTTATGGAATATCGGCGCTGAAGGTCAACTCTATATGGGGGCTCTCGGAGGGTTGCTAGTTGGGATTGCAGTAGTGGGTATGATTCCTGTGGTCTCGGTTATTATCGTCCTCATTGCGGGCATTGCATTTGGAGCGATGTTCAGTCTTGTGCCAGCGGTACTCAAGGTCAAATTGGGCGTAAGTGAAATAATTGTAACCGTTCTTCTCAATTTCGTAGCTCTTCTCTTTATTTCTTACCTCTTGCATGGCCCGATCAAAGCGCCAGGGTTTTTGCCTTACAGTCCTGATATTTTTCCGGAGTCGGAACTGCCTATTTTGGTAGATCGTACCAGATTACATGCAGGATTAATCATAGCAGGATTGGCGGCCATTTTTGTTCATTTCCTATGGAAAAGCAAGATTGGATTTGAACTAAAGAGCGTAGGCATGAATATTTCTGCCGCACGTTATGCGGGTATGAACATAACGAAAAGTATCCTGATAACGATGGCCATAAGTGGAGGGCTGGCAGGACTGACTGGAGCTGTACTTTTAGCTGGCGTCCAACACAGACTCATCGAGGGTATTTCTCCTGGCTATGGATTCATTGCTGTGATCATTGCACTTTTGGGGAGAGAAAACGCTCTAGGAGTCTGTCTTGTCGCTTTCTTCTTTGCGGTCTTGCTTGCAGGATCCGAATCTATGTATAGAACGTTAGGTATACCAGTTGCTTTTGCTCAAACGTTGCAGGCCCTCGTTCTAGTGTTTGTCCTAATCGGAGAAGTATTCACTCGAATTCATCTTCCAAGAAGAATCAAGAGAGTAAATGAAGCCAAATTAGAAAACCATGGGAAGCAAATTGGTGCTCCTGCGGAAAGGGGGAAAGGGGAGTGAATTGACAAATTGGTAGAAATGATTGATCTTATTATCGGAATAGTTGCGTCAGGTATTCGTATGAGTACACCCTCGCTCTTCGCGGCTCTAGGTGAAAATATAGCTGAACGTTCAGGTGTCCTCAATCTAGGGGTTGAAGGGATGATGCTAATCGGAGCATTTGCCGGATTTATTGGAACGTTTGTCACAGGGAATGTAATCATTGGAATATTGTTTGCTGTTTCTGGGCCGATGGTCATGGCAGGTCTTATGGCCTTTCTGAGTGTTAGTTTACGCACAAACCAGTTGGTCGCTGGCTTAGCCATTTGGCTCTTGGGGGTCGGCCTTGCCGCACTACTATACCGATTAACTTTTGGAGTAGTGACGGTTGCACCAACAGTACCTACTATACCACCTCTCGACATCCCATTTTTGAGTTCGATCCCAGTTTTGGGGCCTATTATTTTTCATCATGACGCAATGATCTACCTTGCATTTTTGCTAATTCCATTGACTCATATTTTTCTCTTCAAGACAAACATTGGTCTAAAAATAAGAACAGTGGGAGAGAACCCAAAGCAGGCTGATACACTGGGTGTAAACGTAAACAGGATTCGCTACATTTCGGTAATCATAGGGGGCGCGTTTGCGGGTTTGGGAGGCTCCTATATCGCTTTAGTAACTACTGGTTCTTTTTCTGAAGGCATTGCTGCAGGTCAAGGATGGATTGCTCTTGCAGCCGTAATTTTCGGCAGGTGGAGACCTTTTTGGATAGTATTAGGCGCTCTTGTTTACGGAATGGTCAATGCGACCGCATTGGGACTACAGTCAATGGGAACGACCATTCCGTTTCAGTTTTTGCTGATGCTACCGTACTTACTCCCGATCGCAATTCTGGCAGCTATGTATAAGAGGAGTGTGGCTCCCGCCGCGTTAGCAACTCCCTACAAAAGAGGAGAAAGATAGGATAGGTAGCTGTTCTCGCTAATAGGAGAATCCGTTCTTAAAATATAATTGATGGCTATGGAATTATTTTTTATTCATATTGGGATATCCATCACAATTAATGCTAGCTTGATTAGCAATGATGATGATTTAGGTACTATCATGAAACTACCAAAAATTCAACTGGAAACCTGATAAATTATTTAGTTAACAAATTTTACTTTATTTCTTATTTTGCCTATTCCTTCAACCTCAACTTCTACAATGTCTCCGTGTTGTAAATATTTAAGATGTGACGACATCGATAGGGCCGTTCCGGTAGGAGTTCCTGTTGATATTATATCTCCTGCTTCGAGTGTCATTACACTACTTAGACTATTTACTATTTTCTCAATGTTTAGAACAAGCTTTGAAGTAGAAGAACACTGTCTAACTTCGTCGTTTACCTTAGTGATCAGCTGCAAATCGTTCGGATCAGGGATTTCATCACGAGTAACTATCCATGGCCCACATGGTCCAAATGAATCAAAGCTTTTGGCTCGACTATATTGTTTATCAATAAATTGTACATCTCGAGCTGAAATGTCATTTAACACGAAATATCCACCGATGTATTCTAATGCCCTATTAATCTCTACGTCTCTGCATTTCCTATCAATTACTAATGCTAACTCTCCTTCGTAATCAAGCTGCTTTACAGAAGAAGGACAGATTATATCATCGAATGCCCCAGTCAAACTCGTTCGGGCCTTCATATATATCACTGGATCCTTGGGAGGAAACTTTCCGAAGCGTAACCAAGTGTCTTGGTCTTTGTAATTAAATGCCAAACAAATTATTTTAAATGATCTTGTAATAGGGGGAAGCAAATGGAAGTTGAAGATTTTGTGAGTAAGATCCAACCTGTCAAGAACCTTTCCTATACGATCTGAATATCCTTCAAAGATGAAATCTTCCAAAGTAGGAGGAATTCGAATATCAGTTTGAGATTCGATTTCGTCTGCCGTAATCGCATCTCCATTCTTGTTGACGATGGCGTACGTATCAGAATAGAGCTCAGATGACTTGTTCGTCACTTCAGGACTACCTCTATTAGCATCTATATCTTCGGTCAAAGCGGATTCCTTAGACTCTATACTTCCTTTCGCTACCCTAGCGATTCTCAAATCTTGGCTCGCGATCTTCTAAGGCTAACTAACCCTTAAGTAGCTTTCATCAGAATCTACCTTCTCTTCCATCTTACGCTTGTGTAATTGAAGCCTTTCCCTTAAAGAATGATATTTTAGGCTCAGAATCTGACAGGCCAAAAGAGCGGCATTGTACGCAGAATCTATGCCTACTGTGGCAACAGGGACCCCTTGAGGCATCTGAATCATCGAAAGCAGAGAATCTGTACCGCCCATTAGTGATGAAGCATATGTCAAAGGTATTCCAATTACAGGAAGGTTCGTAAGCGAAGCTATCATTCCGGGAAGATGGGCTGATCCAGTTCCGCAAGCGAGGACAACTTCTATCCCCCTAACTTCAAGACCACTTGCATATTTGATTGCCTTGTTAGGTGACCGATGAGCGGCAACAATGGCAGTTTCATAGGGGATACCAAAGTTTTTCAAAACCGAGCACGCCTCATGAATTTTGTTGAACAATTCAATTGAGGGAGCAACAATCGAAACCAAGTGTTGGTCTGAGAAACTACCTTGATCACTCTCTAAACGTCCTTTTCTGGGCTTTAAGGTTGATTTCATACAATGACATTGTTGATAAAAAGAGAGTTCATTTTTAAATCTATATTGACCGTTCGCCAATAAGTGAGACGGAAACCCATACAACTTCAGAATTGGCAAAGCAAAAGCTAACAAATTGACGAGGAACTGCATTATCAGTTCCTATCATTGTTGTATGTTATATGCAGAAAAAATTATGAAATTGGTTGCCGATGTTCATGTTTTGCATATATCCATAATAGTGCCTATTTTGATATATGTAATGATTCTTCAAAATGATATAATAAGGATATAAAGTTGGCACGATAGTAACTAACATTGCACCTAGTTACAGTGAGCCAGGGAAGAAAGTCAAAAGAGAAAAAAATAGAAAAAAACATGATCAGCCCCAACACTAATGAAGGAAAGATCTGTTGGTGCTACCACCAACTACAACAAGGAGAATGATCAGATAAGTGCGGGAATTTTCCAGTACAAAAACTATAGGATCAAGCATTCAGGAGCTATCCAAGCTGATTTCTTCCAGTTCCTTGTCGCCGGTTGATTTGGTTGAAGATACACTTGAGAGGATCGAATCCCTAAACGAAGAGCTTCATGCATACATAACAGTAACCGGAAATTCTGCTAGAAAGGAAGCAAAGAAAGCTGAGGCGGATATACGTGCCGGCAAATACTTGGGTCCTTTGCACGGAATCCCTGTGAGTTTAAAGGATCTAATTTACGTTACCGGAGTGAGAAGTACAAGTGGCTCAAGGATACTTTCGGACTTTATACCTGATTATGACGCTACTGTAGTTAAGAGACTCAAAGAAGCTGGAGCAATTATAGTGGGAACAAACAATACTCATGAATTCGCTTGCGGAATTACTAACATAAATCCTCATTATGGCTCTTCAAAGAACCCATGGGATCCGAGTAGAATGTCAGGAGGATCTAGTGGTGGTTCAGCAGTTGCTGTGAGCGCAGGTATGGCCGTAGGCTCTCTAGGCACTGATACTAGTGGTTCTATCCGCGTTCCTTCTTCACTTTGTGGGCTTTTTGGTCTGAAACCCACATACGGGAGGGTTAGCAAATATGGGGTCATGCCGTTGGCTCCCTCAATCGACCATGTTGGGCCAATTGCTCGAACTGCTTGGGATACGGCAGCGCTATTGCAAGCGATTGCTGGCTTTGATATGTTGGATGAGTCAACATTTGACTTGCCCGTTCCCGATTACCTTCAAATTGTATCAGAGACCTTGGACAAACCCAGAAAATTTACTTTGGGTGTACCCCAACAGTACTTTTTTGATTTGATCGATCCAAAAGTTATGGAAATTTTTGAAAACTGCTTGAATGAGATGCATGGATGTGGGATCTCAACAGTTCCAGTTACCTTAAATGAGACACACAAGATTTCTGACGCTTGGAAGGCGTTCCGATTAGGTGAATCAGCCGCGATTCATTCTTCATGGCTAAAATCTAACCGCAACGATTACGGAAGTGATGTGTTGACCATGCTTGAAAGAGGGACGAAAATTACTGCTGTTGAATATATAACTGCACTTCGCTATAAAAAAGAGCTAAAAGACGACTTTTTGAGAGCCATGAAGGGACTGGACGGTTTGTTAGTACCGACAACTGCAATTAGTGCTCCTAGGTTGGAAGAAACCTCAATTGACATCAATGGAAAAAATACGGAGGTCTACATAGCACTCAGCAGACTTACAGCTGTCTTTGATATCACTGGTCTACCCTCGCTTAACGTCCCCGCAGGTCTTGTAGACGGCAGCCTTCCGATTGGAGTTCAGCTCGTAGGAAGAGAGTTCGACGAAGCGCTTCTTCTCAGTCTCGCAAACGTGTACGAGAAGTATTCAAAAATTTCTGAAACGATGATTGCACCCTGCTTGAGCGAACAAAGCGTGTGAGCTGATATTGGCTCAGTAGTATATAGTAGTTAGATTTTTGCATACATGAAATTATTCTTTCTGAATCATATATTCCTCGAATATGAAGTATGATAGTTAAGCCTTATATCAATCCATATGATATCGCATATCAATTGTATCAAAATCTAAATTTGCCTTCCGGATTGATTAGAATTGCTATTCATTTAGTGGAATTTTATATAGTGCATCAACAACGTTATTCTCGGGATTGATTCTATATGGTCACAGATGAAACGGCTGTAATCGAATTTGGTGGTAAATTTTAATGAAGAAAACTAATTCTCTTAGGTCAAGAAAATCTAGTAATGATATGCCATCTGGAGTTAGAGATGAAATTGCGAACAGGGTTCAAAGAGACTATGAGGGATTTAATGAAAGTCATACATTCAAATTTCCTACCTGGCTTTACGGTCCTATTAAAGGTAAGCTTCTAACAGTAGAAGTTGAGGATTGTCCACGGTTTGGTGACAAGGCATTTGTTGAATTTGATTCAGCTAGAACTGCATTCATAAGCGTGGATATGCAAGTTGATTTTTGCGGTCCAAAGGGATACGTGGATGTAATGGGATATGATCTAGGGTTAACATCGGCTCCCATAAAGCCGATCATGTATGTGTTGGATACAATTCGAAAGGGAACAGACATTAAGGTTGTACATACTAGGGAGGGACACCTTCCGGATCTCTCTGACGTGCCTTACAATAAAATACTTCGTAGTAAGATTATAGGGAACGGCGTAGGAATTGGGGATACTCCCAAAGGTGGCATGGGTAGATTATTGATTAGGGGTGAAAAAAATTGGGACATCATAGATGATGTCTATCCAATTCCAGGAGAATACATAATAGACAAGGCAGGTAAGGGCGCATTTGGTCAGAGTAATCTGCCATTGATTTTACGGAATCTTGGTATAACTCATCTCATCATAACAGGAATCACGACCGACGTATGTGTCCATACCATAATGAGGGAAGCCAACGACAACGGATACTGGTGCCTATTACTAAAAGATGGTACGGGTGCTACTGATTACGACAATTATCAAGCTGCAATAAAGCAAATAAAGATGCAAGGAGGCGTCTTCGGATGGGTTTCGGACTCGCGCAGATTCGTAAAGGCAGTTAAATCGGCTTTCTGATTTACAAATTCTCATTTTGTGCACCTCAGATCAGCAGAAGAACATATCTAAGAATATAATGGAACTAATCATAAACTATGCATTGTTTTCAAAAGCAATGAAGTTTTTTCCTGTGCCTAGATATCCGTTGTTTTGTATTATTTGCTAATGTACATGCTATGGGATAAGAATTGCAGTCGTACTGCATCATATACAGTTTCCACAATGATTTAGTTTAAGAATAAGCTTTTGTAATATTGTTATTCTCTACATGATGACGCAAACATCCACCAATACTACAAAGCGAAATAATTCATGGAGTCTGCTCTTACTGCGCTAAAACTTTGAGGGGTACTTGCTTACATAATAATCGTAAACTCTCATGGTCATTTCGTTAGTAACAAAATACGATTACAAAAAAGATGGGTTGTCTTAGGTGTAGTGATCACCCTTCATCTTACTGATCTTCGCCGTCATTAGATTCTCCGCTGCCTGTCGGGGCAATTTCGCATGCTCCGGTGACCGGATTGAGCACTTCACCTGGAAGACAAGAAGGTACGCCTGTTTGAGGGGCCAGTTGGGTATTGTCGCTGGTGTCTCCGTCTGCACCTTCGTCAGCTGGTGGAGCTGCTGCACTTTCATCAGCTGGAGGTGATTGTGGAGCCTCGCATTGATTTGTGTCAGGGTTAAGAACTTCAGGAGGAGTACATACTTCCTCTGTAGTTGCAGATTCATCGTTATTGTCGCTGGTGTCTCCGTCTGCACCTTCGTCAGCTGATGGAGCCTCGCATTGATTTGTGTCAGGGTTAAGAACTTCAGGAGGAGTACATACTTCCTCTGTAGTTGCAGATTCATCGTTATTGTCGCTGGTGTCTCCGTCTGCACCTTCGTCAGCT
>JAATVP010000154.1 GCA_014523625.1 Nitrososphaerales archaeon TH5896 | reverse complement strand
GTGTATTAACAAAATCTAAATCAATTTGCTATACAGCAAGGAATAGGTGAGGATAGGTTTCCTTATTCTGTTTCTCAATCTTGTAATGGCATGAATAGCAGTATTGGCATATGGTACAAAAGTGTTGTGTTCTTTTGTTACAATCGATACATTGACCATAAAAATACCGATCATACCCTGTGAGGTATTCATGCATGATCCTTATAGTGTAACAATACTAATTAACCTTTGTAGAACCATTCTGATATACTTTAACGATTTCTTGGAAAAGAAGGGGATAACCTTAGCTCAATTTTCATATAAGTGTACATTTCTCTGCTACTTTTCCAACATTTAGTAATGACAATGCAGAATAGCGCTAGATTGAACTTTCGTATAAAAGATGATGGGCTTATCATCTTCGATTAGAATTATTTTTTTATATCGGTTTCCAGAAGATCTGCATAACAAAACTAATCATTAGTAACTCCATTACTGTCTTTCAGACATTACGCATCTGATCCTGATAGGCTACAAGTTTGCAAAACTGTATAAGGAGCCAGTGTTAAGCTGTATTAATATGCCCAGCAAAGATACTCGAAGTCTAAATCTCGATTTAAAGATACTTGAAGCTTATACCAGAGACGTTGGTAGAGGAGTTGCCCGTCTTGATTACGAATCTATGGATTCTCTCGGCGCTTCTACTGGAGACATTATAGAATTGAAAGCAGGTGAAAAAAGCAGAAGTGGCGGTAGAAGGACTGTAGCCAAGTGCTTGCCTCTGTATCCTTCTGATGAAGGTAAGGGTGTGATCAGAGTTGATGGTCTCGTTAGGAATAATGCGGGTCTGGCCATAGGTGACACTGTGATCATAAAAAAGATCAGAGCAATTTTAGCAGAAATGGTTATTGTTGCTCCGCTCGAGGGAACACCATCTCTTGACGAAAGGTATCTCGCAGACTCACTTGATAGCGTGTCCATGATAAAAGGAGATAACGTTATGGTCCCGTATTTTGGCGGAAGGCTTACCTTTCAGGTTATAGGGCTTACGCCTGCTACCTCCGACGCAGTTATTGTAGACCAGAAGACACAGTTCACTATCGCGACTTCTGAGATGGCTCTAGGAAGAGCAACTGCGAGTGCTGTGGCTTATGAGGATATCGGTGGCTTAAGGGATGAAATACAAAGGGTGAGGGAAATGATAGAGCTCCCGTTACGACATCCTGAGATATTTGAAAAACTCGGAATAGAAGCGCCCAAAGGTATACTATTACATGGACCACCAGGTACAGGTAAGACCTTATTGGCTAAGGCAGTAGCTAATGAAAGCAACTCGCATTTTATCAGTATATCCGGGCCAGAAATCATGAGCAAATTCTACGGGGAATCCGAAGCGCGTCTGAGGGAAATATTTAAAGAATCACGAGAAAAAGCCCCCTCTATAATATTCATAGATGAAATAGACTCTATTGCGCCAAAGAGAGAAGAAGTCATGGGAGAAGTAGAGCGAAGAGTCGTTTCGCAATTGCTTTCAGTTATGGATGGTTTGGAGAGTCGCGGAAAAGTAATAGTTATAGCAGCAAGCAACAGACCAAACGCAATAGATCCTGCATTGCGTAGACCGGGAAGATTTGATAGAGAAATCGAGATCAGAGTTCCGGATAAACGTGGTAGACTAGAAGTACTTCAAGTTCATACGAGAAATATGCCACTCAATACCGACATAGACCAAAACAAGATCGCCTCTGTTACCCATGGATTTGTAGGTGCGGATCTTGAATACTTGTGTAAGGAAGCAGCTATGAAGTGCTTGAGAAGACTTCTACCTGAACTCAATCTGGAGGATGAAAAACTTGCGCCGGAGCTGCTAAATAAGCTAGTAGTTACTATGGCCGATTTTCAGAATGCAATAAGGGAGATTACACCCTCTGCTTTGAGAGAAGTCTATATAGAGCCACCTGACGTTAAATGGGATGATATTGGTGGATTAGACACAGTAAAGCGAGAGTTACAGGAAGCAGTCGAATGGCCTATGCACTTTCCGGAAATGTACAAACAGTTAGGACATACTGTGCCTAAAGGGATATTGTTGTACGGCCCTTCAGGAACGGGTAAGACTATGCTTGCAAAGGCGGTAGCAACTGAGTCAGAGGCGAATTTTATTAGCATTAAGGGTCCTGAGCTCATGTCGAAATGGGTAGGAGAGTCCGAAAAGGGAATAAGAGATATCTTTAGAAAGGCAAGACAGGCTTCACCGTGTGTTATTTTCTTTGACGAAGTTGATTCCATTGCGCCTATCAGAGGGGGAGGCGGTGGAATTGAAGGTCTTGGTGGTCTTCCAGGTGCAGAAAAAATGATATCACAACTGCTCACAGAGATGGATGGCATACATGAGATTCACGACGTCGTTGTCTTAGCTGCCACTAATAGAGTAGACATGATCGACACTGCCTTATTGAGACCGGGTCGCTTTGATAAAATCATTTACATACCAAATCCAGATAAAGTTACAAGAGAAAGAATTCTACAAATACATGCTAAAGGAAGGCCGATCAGCAATGATATTGATTTAAATAAAATAGTAGAAATGACAGAAGGATTCAGCGGAGCTGATGTATCGTCAGTTGTAAATACTGCCGTATCTCTAATTTTGCATGATTACATTCAAAGATATCCATCTGCTGAAGAAGCACTCAAACATACGTCAGAAGTACTTATTTCTACAAGACACTTAGAAGAAGCTGTAAAAAAAGTAAGAAGACAAAGAGAAATGAAGCCAGAAGAGAAGATGCACATATCACACTACAGATAAAGAAATAACTACCTTTTGAAAATACAATATAACTGTATTTATAGTAACGTGTAGATACTTATTATGGCCAACTTTGAAAATAGACTATGCCAAAGCGGCCTGTCTGGAGGCTGATTTACGGTTAATCGTTTGAAGCATGCGGAGCTGTTTCAGTATTACATACTTAAATTCAGGATCATTTATCATAACCGACTAATGATGCCTGCTAGAACCTATACATTGCGACAGCAAAAACTCTCATAAATTAAGAGTAAAGTTATCCTCGACTCAGCAAACGCCTTGACATCTCCTTAGAAATTTCTTCGTGTTTTATCACTTCACCTCTTCTGCCTGGAGTCTTCATCTGTTGCTGGTTTACTTGTTTTCTTTCCTCAAGTAATTCGTCAACTCCATAATAATTGTTTAACCCACATTGCCTTTTCTTTCTTAATTCGACCGTATAGCGTTCTCTAAAATCTCCTTCTTCCGTGTCTTTAGTAGATGTGTCTGTTTGAGTCAAATTGTAATTAAAAACAACTGTTGCTGCCTCATTCACCATGTGTCTCTGTAAACCTATAACATATAAGAATGTATTTGATTCAAAATGTAGATATATAAGCAAGGATAAAATCTGTTTGTAGTGCGGGATATCGTAAATATGTTTAGATTATCTTTCACATGTCCTCATGCCTTGGTATTAGTAAAAAGGTAGCAGACGATCCAGATAGATAATCCAGATTTGTATATATCAATACCACTTGGCTTAAGATGTATCGGATATTTACGAAAATATACAAGAATATACGAGAATAACCAAAATATCATGTATTACCATGTTATTTCAAAAGAGTTACTGTATGAAAGTAAATGAAATACGGAAGCCTTATGTATATCAGAGCACTACACATAATCATATAAATAATATAATGGCTCTTGACCAAGATGCAACTGAGACTAAGGGTGATCAAATTTGCTTCATAAACTATACACAGAAGTACTGTGTATGTATTGTCGATATAGTTAATTCTACTCTTACTACAGCTGGAATAACAAGTTCACAAAAAATAAGGAAGTATTACTCTATTTTTCTTAATACGATATCTTTAATTATAAAAGACTATGGTGGCAGAGTAACAAAGAATGTTGGGGATAGTTTGATCTACTACTTTCCGAAAACTGTAGATTCTTCAAACAAGCTAGCGTTTCTAGATGTTCTTGGGTGCTGTATGACAATCCTGAGTGCCAATTCGATTATAAATAGCAAATTAGTTGAAGAAGATTTACCATCTATTAGCTATAGAATTAGCGCAGATTACGGCACAGTAGAATTAGCTACTTCAGCAACATCCAATAATGTTGACATATTTGGATCTACTGTCAACACGTGTGCAAAGATAAATGATCTGGCTTCACCAAATGAGATGGTAATAGGTCAAGACTTGTATGAAGTTCTAAGTATACATAATACTCATGAAAACTACTCCTTTACCGAGATAACTAGAGTCCATGATGATTCTGACAAGAGTCGATTACATTTCAACGTTTATTCCATTACCTATGGAGCAGATAGTTCCAATATTCAGTCAATCCATGATCGTGATCAAATCAGTGGACCAATAATACAGCAAAGCAGCATTCTTCAAAGAATAAAGAATCACCTCGAAGACCAACGACAACAGAGTAGGCAGAGACAAAATGATTCTTTTAATATCTTGTTGGTGGACGACGACAAAGATATCCTTCTTACCTTCAAAGCAATTCTTGATATTGAAGGTTACAATGTAAAGCTACTTTCTGACTCTAAGGATGCATTAGAACACTTCTTGTTGACAGATCCCTATCATTATCATTTGGTATTGATGGATATACGTATGCCTTCTTTAAATGGTATCCAGCTCTATCAGAAAATCAGGGCTATAAGTCCTGATACTAAGGTTCTCTTTATTACAGCGCTTGATGCGGTAGATGAGCTAGTAAGCATATTGCCTGATGTAGGAGTACATGATATTCTAAGAAAACCTGTAGAAAGGGAACATTTTCTTTCTAAAGTAAGAGTTACTTTGCAATCAGGGATCCAGTCTCACAACATGAGAACGCCGTAGACATTGGACGGTTTCTTGTTTCGAATCTTTCTAAGGGCAAGAAGTAATGCTATCTTAGATAGTATAGACTTGTGATTAGACAGCAATTCATATTCTCAATCCCTTATTTGAAATGACCACTCAAAAGAAGGGAAAAACTAGTACCAGGAGATCGCTTGTTGCTAAATAGTATCTACCAATAACTTGCCCCTTATCATTGATCTCAAACCTCACGATTTCATTGCTAATATCAACAATCCTTGTAGTGGTTGCTTTAGCTTTTATAATGATGTCAAAATTTGTAGTTGACCGCTTTTGGAGCTTTTGTCATATCGGCATATTACAATCTGTGATTATAATAGCTTTTTTACAAAGTGATACCCTTACCAAGGTTTTAATTAGGTAAGCTCTGATCACGGTCTAACATGCAAGGTCTTCAGAAATTAAAATGTGCTACATGCGGTACAATGTTTATGTCCGAAATAGACACTAATACATGCCCAACGTGTTCGGAGCAGAGCCATAGCCATCATGAACATGGTGGTATGGGTGGTTGCGGCTGCGGCCACTAATTTTTTTAATTAGCATATCTTGTGCCAGCCAGATAACTAGATTAATCCGATAGTTATCGTGGGATTGTAGCAATAATAGCAACTGAGAATTATTATCCCTCATGAAAAATGCAAATTTGTTTTTGTTCATCGCATTTACTCTTTTTCTGTTCCTCAATCATTCGTTGAGGGAAATATGTAATGCCATGATCTAATTTCAAATGACTGAGAAAAGCTACTCCATTATTTATAATGTCTTTAACTATTAATCCTCGATTACAAATGCTACATTTGATAATGTGTTCATCTCTTGATGCCTTAGACAAGATCACATATCTGTACTTGATCAATTATATCAACCTATATAGTTATTATTGGCCGTTTGTGGCTCTTATGTGAGTCCTTTCCATGTAATTGTTTAGAGTTCTTATGCTGTAGACATCTAAGAAGTGACATATGACGAAGCTGGAATGATATTAAGCATAGATAGCTAATGAAACGGCCGAAATTGTTGGAGTATACAATGTTAGCCAGTCAAGAAATAATGTACAGAAGTCATTCAACAGTATCAGAATTCGCTGCAACAGTACCAATATAATTTAATGCAATGGAGAATGTTCAATCAAAAGATAATCATAGGGAGGATTATGCTGATGAAGCCGTCGTTAAAGAGCTTGACCTATATCTATAATTAGATGCTTCATAATGGTATTAAGAGTTTATTGAAGTACCAAAGACTATTGCGCGAACAAGTTGAACAGAAGAAGAAGACAAACAGCGAGCAAGCATCTAAAGATACTTATATTGTTCATGGTTATATTCTACCAATTATGTTTCTCCCAGGGGGTAAGGCGATAGTAATGACAAAATTGATGGTGCTATCATGTCTAATATTACCTATAGTTATGAAAAGCGAAGCATTGGCACAGAATCAATCCCGTTCCGATGTACTAGATTTAGACATTCGAGGTGTCTCGGCCTTCGTTCCAGAAAATAGAAATATCTATACAATAACAGGAGAAGTTTTTAACAACAACACTTTCCCATTCAACAGTGTTCAAGTGTCAGCAACATTATATGACGATATTGGCCAAGTAGTGGGTGTAGGTTCAGGATTCACTTCGCCATCAGGTATTCAATCAGGTCTAAAAGCTCCATTTAAAATTGATATCTTTGGCACTGAAATAATGGGAGGGGTCGAAGCAATTAATAATTTCACATTACAAGTTGCCGGAGACCTTCAAGTACAACTATTTCAGTGATACGCATGCGTTAGATCTTTCATATTCTATATTCTTGTCATAACTTCTTTTTCCTTCTGGTCATGTAAATTTTAGCTAACCCTGTTCCTATTGTAGAGAGTTGAATTATTCGTCATTCTGGCTAAGAACTTATGACCCCTTCCAGATCATCAATTCGCGCTATCCGTTGTATTGTTCAAATATTATTTTGGATTCGTATTACAGGGTAATTTATTGGAGATGAGAGAGATACTCGATTGAAATATTAAAGCGCATTTTGTGAATAGTCACCCAACTATTAGATTGATTCCTTGTTACTAGCAGGATAAAGCTATAAAACTTTTTTTGGCCTTACACTCATACTCTTAGATCCGTTCTGCTCATAAGTATTAGATTATACTTCAAGCAGTTCGACTAAATTTAATTAGTCATGTCAATCTTGAATTCTCAATTAATAACTTCCTTAGTGTAGTTAGTAAAGCAGCTATGTTGGGTTCAGCTGATTATCAAAAAGTCGTCTCCGAATTTTAGTAGGATAAACAGATTTGTCGTGCTCTATGAGGTATGATAAACTTCTAAGCATCAAAATATACAGAATATCGCAAGCGGTTTCATTCGTGAAAAAATGATACCAACTAACTAGTAACGCTCATCAAATATTCTAATCTAATGATAGGCGGAACATACCACTATTACTTACTAAGAAGCATATAGGTCATGTATGCGTATTATCTTATGAATTCAAATGAAAACGATTGTAGTCGTGGCAGTCATGGCAATATTGGTATCAATAATTGCAGTCAGTACACTTGTCGTAACAGACAACATTGATGCAAGGACAATAGGAAGTGACAGTGTAGCGGCTGCATCCTCTAGTGGATTCAACACCGCCGTATGTGGTCTAGATGCGATACATGCATGCCAAACGTCTGCTGGATAATAGCATCATATAAGGTGAAGAACAAACTTCACGCTTCTTCCTTCAGTGCCAGAACTGCAGAGTGAAACAGTGTTGGGGAACTATAATGGAAGAATCTTATATAATCAGATTCTGTAATATATCTTCGGAGTGCGATGATGACAACAATGAATAGGAGATGGATTTGTATTTACTGTAACAGCATAATGGATGGGACAAACTTTACAGACTTCATAAAGCAAAGCGACAACGACAAGAATAGCAACCAGGAAGCAAGAGTAGAGTACCATAGTTGGCGTCTACTTGCAGACTAATGCCAGAACTTCAAAGACAACCCGAATGCATCCAGTAAGTCATCGTGACTTGTTGCTTCCTTGTCTAACACATTTTCTCCCGTAGATGTAGCAGTTCTCAGTCACACACTCTAACTAGTAACGCTATAGTAAAGGAGAATGTTACGCTTTGTAGTCTTGCCCATTGCTGTCAAGTACTGTATAGTGCCACACTAATATATTGGTTATCCCATATTTTGGGTTAAGTTAGAGTTATATACTTGACAATACTAGATAATATTGGTAAAAGAGATGGCTAAACCAGGTCAGAAAACCATAACGCTAACCGGCAAGACTTTGATTGCTTTAGAGAAATATTACAAGAAGGAACTCAGCACAAGCATGTACAAGATATCGTTTGCAGAGTTTGTGTCTGCACATGCACTCAGAGATTTAGAGAGAACTGCATCGTCAGCAGCGGACGCGGGAGCATAGTCATCTCTTATTACTACTAGGAGATTTCGGTGTGCCGTTCATGTTTAGCCTTATCTTTCTCGTAACAGTCGTCACATAAGGCAAGAATCCATCTAGTACTATCCCTTGCTTCGCGCCATCCTAAAACCTTATTACATGATGCACAATGAAGTCTAATATATCTAGGTAAGGTAGTAGCATTAGTAGTCATTTCTTAGACTTTCTGGGGGCTTCGATGGTTTAAGTTCTACTCTTTATGTAAAGTCGAACAGCGTACCGACGAAATGATATTTCATTTCCTTTCGTGATTGCTATGGAAACACACTGTAGACTAGGCCCATACCTCCAAACGCCATGATTATGATTACGATTGAAGCGATTAATGCAATTGCCTCCTGAGGAGATATCTTTTTCTTACTCATACCCTTACTCTTTGCCGATTTTCTTTGTAATCGTTGCCGTAGTCGCAACTGTCTAACAAGCAGAAGTTTAGTAATTCCAGATTTAATACGGTCTGATACTTTTGAGTAACCTCTTTCCAGAGAGATATCATCTATATCGTAAGCCTTATCGAGAAATGTAAAATGGCAGCAACATGTGTCGCTATGGTTTGATGGGCTCTACCCTTGTCCCTCAAGTTCTCAATATAGCCTATTATCATCTGCTCCAAGACTCTTGACTTGTGGTCTAGCAATACCTGCAAGTCTTGAGTCTTTGCTCCGTCCCTCAAGAACTGTTTAAAGGCTGCTTGATAGATCTTCTTAGTATGTTTTGTACGTAGACCATCGGTAACTTGATAGATTCTTTTAGCACCCTGGTTAATGATAGTAGAAGCAGCAGCAACATCTTGGTCTTTTAACTTCTTGTTCTTCTTTTGTGACTGACAAACGCAGTCTAGCTACGCTAGTCTATTATTTATCATACCTAGGTGCGTACTATAAACAGATTTATCTACACTGTTCGCTGGATATTTAATCTAAACTAGGTAATTTATTTCCGAATTTAATATGAATGCGCTCAATTGTTCTAAAACATCTTAACTTTTGTGTATTTTCGTGAATGGGCGTATCATTTTCTGAAATTTGAGAAGTCGGGTTCTTCAAGTGGGATAAATATCCCATCGTCTTTGACTATTAATTCAAGCTTATGTCCTTTTTCTAAATTGAATCCGTCTACAACGGGTTTTGGCAGCACGATAACCGAACTGGTACCCAAGGCTGTGACGGTAACAGTGTATTTCGTCGGCATTATAATTGTAATCTATGGTTTGTTTTATATTTAATGCTTATGTATAATATTTATATGCAGATATATTCTACTTAAGATAACCATAATAATGGGCATACATATAGAATAACATGGTTATAGAATTGGAATCACCGCCTTTATCTATTCTGCTTGTCTCTCCAGAGTTCCCACCTATGTCAGGGGGAATAGGACGTTATACTTACAATCTAAAGAAGAGCCTGATCGAGTTGGGACTTACTGTTCAGGTGGTCTGTGATGGGCGAGGGAGTGGAGAATTTTCTGGGATAGCTCAACACAACGCGAGAAACTCAGAGATATTATTAGATTTGGTTGATAAGATTAATCCTGATGTCGTGCATGTTCAATATGAACCGGGATTGTACGGTCTCAAACTTGACATCCTTAACCCAGCTAAGACTAGCACTAATATTGACTCCTTTTACAAATTTTGTAAGGTCCCGATAATAACTACCTTTCATTCTGCCTATCCATTCAGACAATGGATGAGCCTTCCTATTCCAATTTATGAGTTACCACAGAATCATCACCTGATAAAAAGAGCAAAACGTATGATCAGTTATTGGACAAGGCTAATTAATTACCGTTCGTTTCACAGGCTAAATACACAAAAGCTAGCACAAAGCGCTGCTGGAATTGTATTCTCAGAGTTCATGTCAAGGACACTCGGAGATGAAGGATGCCACCTTATATTTCATGGCGGTGAGCGGCAAGATTTTGGATCAGGTCAAATCAAAAGCAAGATAAAAAAATCATATTCTATACCAGAACAAGGGCGTATTGCCTTAGCACTAGGATATGCGACAGCGACTAAGGGATGGGATATAATAGAAAAAATGGAAATTCCAGATCATTGGACAATCGTGATTAATGCTTCGAAGAATGGATATAACAATGAGGAATACCATATTGCGACAAGAAAAAGGAATTTGATCAATTTGCATATGGATTTTCTCAGCGAAGAGCAGTTGTCTGCGTTATTTTCTTGCGCCGATGCAGTCATTTTGCCATACAAAGTTAGCTCAGGTTCCGGGATCATGTTTGATGGGTTATCATACGGTCTTCCTTTTATCGCTACTCAACTAGCATTCTTTAAGGAGTTCGCACTTCGAGGCTTAGGCATAGCGGTTAAGCGTAAAGCTGAGGCCTTTTCAAAGGCATTGCTAGACCTCGATATTAGCTACGACAAATATGTCAAAAAAATCAGTGATTTTAAGAAAGAAATTGCTTGGCATGAAGTAGCCAAGAGACATGCTGAATTATATCGTCAAATCGCGAAAAGAAAGGAGCAGGTAGTTGCTTTACCCCTTGAAGTGGGGAAGCAAAAGAGCTATCTAAATCTACAAAGCTCCCGGGCATCTTAATTCTAACATTCTTACTAATGATTACGCAAAGTCATGTGCGGGAAAGGATAGCTATTGCTGCCTCATTCACCCGTATGTTATTGTAAAACTATAACATATAACAATGTATTTAGTTCAAAATGCATCGATAAGCAATGACCAAAGACTTTACTTCATATTAGAAAAGTACTTCAATAGTTTTTCGGTTACTAAATATAGTTCCCATTGCATAAGCCATGTTCATTTTGTATACACTTCTCCGATTTATATCCAATCAACTATAACTCTACGCATCTATTCTATATATGGATAAAGGATATTGTACAAAGATCGTCTCTAAATGTCCTGGCCGCCTAACTGTATAGAATCAGAATATAACTACCATCGAGAAGTGCATACTAATTATTTATATACGCGGTATGCGACTATATTATTGTATTATGACAATAATGAATATACATATGGGTTATAGTAAGTGTGACTTCAAGGATTCAACCGATGACTATGTCTATTTGAGCAAGAAAGGACTTTCAAAGTACAACCATTTCATGGAAGGAGAGCAATATTGATAATACTACAAACTAATCGTCTGGAGGATTTTGATATAGTAGGTTATGGGGAATGTCCAGGTTGTAAAACAGAGAATAATCTGGTACAAAGCAAAACAATAGAATGTTCCATATGTGGAGAGCCATATTTAAAGAATAGATGGAAAGGTGTATCTTGGTGTGAATGAAAAAGTGATGATATCTTTGAAATTAGATTAGTCATTAAAAGTGCTATGAGCTGCAGTATCTTCTCCAAGCTATAGTGCAGGGCCTAGTTTTCTCCAATTCATAAATAACATATTTCGAGTTCAGGTATCCGACGGAGACAATATACAGTTTCAACATGAGCCAAAATAAACAATACATGCTTTTCTTCGGCAGAAACATGGGACGAAATAATAATGTTAGGCTAGTAACTAGTACTAGAGTACATCATATTGGATTAAATGACAGAAATACTTTAGTTATCATGATATAGTTTAACTTGGTATGTTGGCTTATAACGGGTTGTCAGTGCCCAACACTGAATAATTTCACTACGGGCTGGTTGTTGATACCCTCCAACCCTACCTTCATAAAATATAACAAAAGGTAGTAGACCAGTATCAATCTATTTGTTGGCCGTTACCTGATAATGCAAACAAAAATCTCTATCGAAAGTGTGTTGCTAGAACCTAAATATAGAACTTGATGAATTTAGGTTCATTGATTTGGTGGGATATGATATAATATTAGCTTATCAACGTCTAATACGACGCTACTGACCGAAGTAAATGAATCAACAAAGGTTTGCAGATTTTCTAATGATGATACAGCAAACTCAAAGTAATACTTATCTGCGTTAACAACTATAATATTGGATCTATATGCGATTGTATATGGAATCGTATATAACTGTGTGTCCACATATAAAGTCTGGTACACGGAATAGCTGTGAAGAGCGAAGAGAATAAGTGAAATGGATAATACTCAGAGATTAGAATATAATAATAGTAATTTTGAAAGAAAGAAGAAAATGATGATGATTTGTGACGATGAGCCAGATATACTTCTATTATTTGGGTTAATATTCAGGTCAATATATGATGTAATAATGGTAGATTCTGGCGAAGAATGTATCGAGAGGTACATAGAAGAAACAAACCGGGGTAACAAAATATCTCTAATACTATTAGATTATAAATTGGGGGGCATGTGGGGAGATTCTGTCGCTCGCAAAATAAAAGAATGCAATGAAACCAAAATAATTCTCAATTCAGCATATGATGTAAACGGTGTACTCATAAGAGAATTGGAAAGCGGTAATTACATATCAAAATACATACAAAAACCATTTGACACAGATCGCTTAACTGATTTAGTGGCTGAGATCGTAAAGAATTAATTGCGATAGGCATTGGACGGAAGCATATAAACGACGGACGCGTATAAACTACTTGATTCGTGGAAAATGATATAGCTATTCCAGATGTAAACTTGCCTGTTTTTGCAGATATTCCCGTAGTCCTTTGTCATCATTTTGATGTTCTATGGCAAATAACGTTTCATCCCACTTAGCAAATCATTACTCTTTTTAGAATAAATTGAATCATTATTTTCAGAATCATTTATCATAGTAATAATTAGATTGCATGATATATAAGACTTTGAATATTTGCACTAAATCTAATCGAACTTTGGAACATGACTATGAATTAAAAAATCTTCTAGCTGTTCATAGCTTTCTAATTCAAGATATTTCATTAGACAATCAACGGTGTTGTCATTATATTCAGAATTCTTGTACTTTTTTGCTGTGTTACTTGGATATGCTCGGTTTTTTCATCCAGTCAGTATTACGTAGTATCATATTGGCAGTAATATATATAATACTTTATGGACTATATTTTGGAAGATTCAACAGAAATAAAAGTACACCTTTGCTATAATAGCATAAATATTGGAATTAATTAACAAAACAAAATCTTTTTAATCTAATATATACTGATATATTAACAATCTAAAAATAAGATAATAGAGATAGAAAAACCTCTTTCCAATTAGTTCAGAGTCAAAAATTGACTAATTGAATCTGTCTAACTTGCTACTAATTCCGCAGTAGCAAATCTGCTCCCCACAGAATTAATCTTAATCTTTACATTTTTGTCTCCCGCCTTCGCGCCTTTTACAAAAATCACTAAGCCTTGTATTTTTGCGATCCCGTCTCCAGCTCTACCGTTATCAGTGACATCTACTGTATATTCTTTACCTGTTTCTACAGGCCTCGAGAAGTCATTTGTTGTTTTCGTGTTCTGTCCGTGACTCATTAATAGTCACAAATGGTTAAGCGTTACAGTAATATGAACTAACGTATTTACGTTAAAGCCATCTTCATTCTAATACTTGTCTAAAGCGACGTACTAAAAAGACCAATTCAGAGGTTCGTCTATTGCCTAACTGTGATGGGATTGAAGACACACTCGCAGTAGTATTTTTAGCTTCCAATTTCTCATCCTTTTCGGATTTTTGATTCATAGATTTAAACTTCAAGAATGTAGTTATGTTTGGATTCAAATGTCACGACCTGACTAATGTATGATCAAGACAGGTGTTCGAATATTACTGATTATTTTTCTGGTTTCACTAAATATAGAATGTAGCCAAGAATCGAGATGCGTCGTTGCCATGATAATTAAATCATAGTCAGTCTCTTGACATGCCCTTACTACCTCATGAACAACATGTCCTGTTCTAATTCCATACGATATCTTATTCTTGCTACCTGCCTCTGTACATTGTTTTATTTTTGCTTCCATTATATTTACTAATTCTCCTTTAATGTCAAGTTCAAAACTATTTTGACTGTGTGTTGATTTATTTTGTGATATATCAACCGAAGTCCCTTCAAACTTTTCTACGTCTTGTATTATACATAGAATGACAATTTCTGCACCAGAGAGATTTGATAAGTATATTGCATGGCCAAGTGCTTTATCTGAAGCCTCTTTTCCATCATGAGGTACCAAAATTTTAGTATAGGAAGGAATACTTAATTTCGAGGCAGGAGAAGAGCTACTGGATTCTACCGAAAAACCCTCTGGTGATCCTGCATTTGATGACGAATCTGCTACTTTAGCATCATCATGTGGGCTCATGATTTGACTGTATTAAATAAAGTATTTATGCTTAGTCGTGGTTTAACCCCACTTGTTTGTTTTCATATTCAAATTGAAATTGATTGATTGATTGATATTTTCATGAAGCATTATAGGGACAATAATTCACCTAAGAAGGCGAGACAACTTTGAGTTTGGCTTTTAATGCATAACTCTTATTTTATTGTTCTAACAGCATTGTCCCTCTACCCTAACCTGTATCATACTTACTGTAACCGGCCTCTCGTAAACTGCTAGATTCTACTACCCTGGCATATTGCCTCTGACGCAGGCACTACTTAATGCCGTAGCTAGGCCCTCTGCTTCTATAACTGCTTCTATAACTGTTTTTGGAGTTAACATTATTTCTGTAGCTGCTATTGTAGCCGTTACTATAACTAGTATTATTATATCTTTTATAATTGCTACTACCATGTCTTTGACGTATATGTACATACTGTTGAATCACAGGGATTTCAATTCCCATTTCTTCATTTAGTTTATGAATAGGTTTTTCTGTTGTCTTAAGAATCCTTCCAAAGTCATCAACTCTATCTTGAGAAACCAAAGAGATAGCCTTTCCAGCTCCGCCGGCTCTTGCTGTCCTTCCTATCCGATGAAAATAGATTAGTGGGTCTGCCGGTATGTCATAGTTAATCACGTGACCTACAGCCGGCACATCAATTCCTCTTGCAGCAATATCAGTGGCCACAAGGATGTCTTCAAATCCTTTTCTGAATTTGTACATTGCGTTATCCCTTTGCCCTTGAGATAGATCGCCGTGCATTGTAATTGCTTTGAATCCCTCTTGCTTTAACTCAGAAGCAAGTCTATGTGTCCTTTGCTTTGTAGCGGCAAAAACTATAGTCTGTCTCTCATTCTTATTTCTGATAAAATTGCACAGATGCTTGAATTTTTCATTTTCGTGAACGACTAGGTAAGATTGGTCAATAGTATTAAGACTCAATTCTTTTTCATTGAGTCGTATTTCTTTTGGATCAACCATATATTCTTGTGCGAGTCTCAAAACCTCTCGAGGCATAGTAGCTGAAAATAAACATGTATGCCTATCTTCTCTCATATAAGATAAAATATACTCGATATCGTCAACAAAGCCCATGTCAAACATTCTATCAGCTTCGTCAAGTACCGCAAACTTTACTTCCTTGAGACTAATTGATCTGCGTTTGATATGATCAATCAATCTGCCGGGTGTCGCTACCACTATCTGAACACCTTTCCTTAGCTGCTTATACTGGATACCAATGCTTTGGCCTCCATAAATGGATACAACTCTGATGCCTGTATACCTTGCGAACTTTTCAAATTCAGCAGTAACCTGTACTGCTAGCTCCCTTGTTGGGGCGAGTATCACTGCCTGTAATGGACCTCTTCGCCTTATTTTGGTTAATATTGGCAGCGCAAAAGCTGCCGTCTTTCCAGTACCTGTGTGCGCCTGTCCTATAACATCTATACCTCTTAAAATAAATGGTATTGCTTCCTGTTGGATAGGAAAAGGAGCTTCAAATCCATTTTCTTTGAGTGCTTTGATAATTTCAGCATTCAATCCTAACTCTTCAAATTTTATTGTCAATTTTTTATTTTTCACTTTTTCATATACAAAAGGAACGGAAAATACGTAAAGTAATTTTTATCTACTTGTCGATTGCCGTAATTCTTTTGCTTCAATTAATACGGGAATCACTAAGATATAATCTTATCCTAATTATCTTTATTATTAAATGGAGCAGTGATTTTAGATTTTAGATTTTAGATGTCGCGGTGAAAAGAAGAACAAGATGTAGAATCAGCCAATGCAACATGATCCTAGTAACATAGCAGCAAATGAGCTGATGACATCGACTCCATAGTTGGATGCATTGGAATATAACACAATTGTTACTTGAATAAAGAAGGTCTTGAGGATGGTGATAGTGATCGGGATACGCATTTATCAATACACAGAATCGCCTAAAGGATTTAATTTCATGAATATATTTGTACATGCCTGCCTTAGGACTGCTCCATTTATGATATTCTTCCCAAGTTTAAAGTAAATCTCAGGTTCCCTTAATATCCTCTCCATTTGTAAAGAAATAGGTTCATCCGTTCTATGACCATAGTTCGTATTATGTTTCAAGATTGCTTAACGGAGCTATTACCACTATTTTTAGGATATCCAATATTGTTGTTAATACTGAATATTTCCTCCTACTTTGATCTGCGGTTCTACACAATGACGCTTCAAGACCATTCCGATTTATTAGTTAGCTAAATTGTCACCCAGGCTAGTAAGTAAAAAGCTAGTCGTACCCAAACGAAGCTTTCAAGGGGGTTTTCTTCCTAAACAGAAACTATAATCTATTCAAGATCGCAATTTGTTCATTTATATTCGTCAGAACTTTCAGTCTGCTACCGTTGATCCAGCTGTTGGCCTTCAATCTTATTTTTGAAGTGCCGGCCTTCGACTCGCCTACCTTTAAATTCCAATCTAAAACTAGATTTTTTCAGAAGCTTCTAATAAATCTAGATTCGTTTCAAGAAAAGTTACCTAAATCTGTTTCAT